>JBAXGL010000224.1:0-4291 GCA_037139375.1 Bacteroidales bacterium
TGACTCAGGGTCAGGTGGCTGAACGTGCAAATCTGAAAGCGTATAATGATGTAGGCTGGGATATAAACGAAGGAAATATCGAGCGTTTCTTTACTCAAATCAATCCTGACTCAACATCTATTGGTCTTTTTCGGGTGCGTGGATCAATCACTACCAGTTCTATGAAATACGATCGTTTTGCGCGCTCCTTTGAACACTCAACCGGCAAAGACACCATGTATTTCAAATTCGATCCCGAATTGTTTGTGGATGCCAAGCCAAAGAATCTGAACTTCAAGATTATATGGTTGGATAAAAATGCAGGGTCAACCTGGTCATTCCGTTACAAATCTGCTCAAGGAATGAAAGATGCGCAACAAGTTACCGGCATTGGCGATAATAACTGGAAAACAGTTAGTTTCACAGTATCTGATGCCATATTGGATAAAAGTTGTAGTTTTGGATCAGATTGTATGCTGGTAAATACGGATAATACCGACGATATTTTCAATAGCATTGAAGTAGATTTTGAGCGAATGACAACCGGAATAAATGATATTGCCGACGATAAACCAACTTCGTTTCACCTGTTTCCTAATCCTGTAAAATCGGTTTTGAATTGGAATGTAAATGCTAATTTTGAACAAATTAAAATTTATAGTGGAAGTGGAATTTTACTGCTTCAATCGTCCAACATACAAATTGGTTCTATCGATTTAGGTCGATTACCCAATGGAATGTATTTTTGCCAATTTTATAAAGGAAAACAGATTATTCAAACTGAAAAATTTATAAAAGAATAATCCTACATCCCATAAAACCAAATTTAGCTACACTTACCTTGTTCTGAAATTTACTTACAATATAGCAAACACAATTCAGAATTATGATAATTAAAACAAACTGAAAAAATGAATATAACTAAAAATATAGCCACACTTGCAGCCATCGGAATTGCATCACAAGCTAACACAACCGCTGCAACAACTTCCAAAGCACCAACCAAACCTAACATTGTTATTATTCTAGTGGATGACTTGGGTTATTCAGATTTGGGATGCTATGGTAGCGAAATTCACACACCAAATATCGACCGTTTGGCTAGCAAAGGAGTTCGGTTTTCACAATTTCATAACTGTGCCAAAAGCTTTCCTTCGCGAGCCAGTTTGATGACTGGCCTTTATTTCCAACGAACCGAAGTGGCTCAATTTTCGCATACGGCAACTTTGGGTGAGGTGCTTCGACCATCAGGTTATACTACTTGGTGGACAGGCAAGCATCACTCAAAATTCAATCCGGTAACTCGTGGCTTTGACCATTACTATGGGATGATTGGTGGCGCAGAAAATCACTTTAACCCTTGGAGTGTCGAAATTCCTGGTCAACCGAGCCCCGAAGGCAAGGCAAATGAAAAAGCGAAGATCAAACCGTGGATGGATGATTTGGAGAAAGTAACCCCTTGGCAAACTGTAAAATACGATACGGATGGATTTACCGACAAAGCACTGAAATGGCTAGATGATGCTAAAAAAGACAACAAGCCATTTTTTTTATATGTAGCCTACACCGCTCCACATTATCCGCTGCAAGCCTGGCCAGAGGATATTGCCAAATACAAAGGTGTTTATGATGGTGGATACGAAGCGGTGCGCCAAGCCCGATATAAACGTCAGATAGAACTTGGATTAATTGACCCGAAAACGGCACCACTTCCTCCAATGGAGAGCAAAAAGAAGAAAAAAGAGGGTGAACCCGAACTTTCGGCTGAAGAACTCCGCATTGAAGCAAAGAAAATGGAAATCTATGCTGCTATGGTGGATAGAGTGGACCAAAATGTAGGTCGATTGGTCAAAAAATTGGAAGAGCAAGGAAAATTGAACAACACTATTATTATGTTTTTGTCTGACAATGGCGGATGTGCTGAGATGCCCAAAACACAAGATCCCGATCCAAATGCACCTATGGGAAGTTTAGCCACTTATATAACTTACGGTCAAAACTGGGCTACGGTGAGTAACACGCCTTTGCGCAAATGGAAACAAGACAGTTTTGAAGGTGGAATTGGCACGCCATTTATTGTGCAATGGCCAGCCGCTATTAAACCACAATCTGCGTGGAACCGTGAACCAGCTCATTTAATTGACATAATGCCAACTTTGGTGGCTATTAGTGGAGCCAACTATCCCGGCACTTCGAAAGAAACAAACATCAAACCAATGGATGGTGTAAGCCTGCTGCCAGCATTCAACGGGAAGACATTTGAGCGCACAAATCCAATCTATTTTCAGTTTTCCAAAGGCTCTGCAGTGATAGATGGTAAATGGAAAATGGTGCGCGACACTAAAACCTGGGAATTGTATGATATGGCTACCGATCGCACAGAAACGCATAACTTAGCAGATCAAAAACCTGAAATAGTGCAAAAACTCGATGCGCTATGGTTGAACTGGTGGAAGGATTGCACTGGAAGTGAGTGGACAGGCAAGGCTTCAAAAGTGGAGAAGGATGACTGACCAAAACCTTCCTATTAGATTGATTCAAAACATATCGTTAAATATTATTGACTCTTTTTATCTTTAGCAAATGAGGTTAACTAAATCAGGAATAATTCAACTTTTGTCCACTGTCGCGCTTCCCTTATCTGCAAATGTGAATGCAAATGAAGCATCGAAGGATAAACCAAACGTAATTCTAATCTTGTCGGACGATCATAGTTTTCCGCACGTAGGTTGCTATGGCGATGCCAATGTGTTGAAATACAATATTACGCCTAATTTGGACGCATTTGCCAAGCAAGGTATTCGGTTTGAGCGCGCTTACACAACCGCTCCTCAATCGGCTCCCTCGCGAACTTCCATTTTTACAGGTTGCAGTCCCGTGAGCATCGATGTTACTCGCTTTGCAGAACCAGCGCGAAAAGAGGTGCCATTTTTTACCGATGTTTTGCGTAAATCCGGCTATTGGGTAGGACTTGACGGCCGCAATCACCATTTGGATGGCGCAGAAGATGATAAAAATCCAATGATAAACGAAGTGTTGGCAAAAGAGGGAATGCGAAGTCTCGACCAACGCTTTGATCATGTGGCAAAATACAACACCAAAGGCGCACATCTTGCCGAAGTGCCAAATAGATTCGGTTCTGTGCTGGATGAAGTACCAAAAGGAAAACCGTTTTTCCTCTATTTTGGATTCAACCAGCCGCATCGTAAATTTGAAGATGGATACGAAGAAATCAATCCAGATCAATTGGTATTACCTCCTGATTTCCCCGATTTGCCTGAAGTTCGAAAAGACTATGCCCGTTATTTATCTGATGTTCGAGATATGGACGGTGCATTTGGGTCTATTATGAAAGTGTTGGAAGATAGGAAATTGACGAAAAATACGATTGTGATTTTCATGGGTGATAATGGAGAATCGTTGTTGAGAGGAAAAGGAACGCTGCACAGTCGGGGTCTTCACGTACCGTTAATTATCCGTTTTCCGGGTGTTACAAAACCAAATACAGCTACAAAGACATTGGTCAGCGGCGAAGACATTGCTCCAACAATTCTTGAATTGGTAGGATTGAGTTTTGAAAAACCAATTTCAGGTAGAAGTTTTATCAATACACTGAAAGGATTGGAAGCTCCGGATAAACGTGAATACGTTTTCGGTGAGCGAGGTTGGCACGCCGGTCCACTTACTCGAACTGACGGATTAGATCTTTGTCGGTCAGTAACATCCGAACGTTACCACTTTATTTTCAATGCGTTGCCAAAACAAGAGTTTGCACAGGTAGATATGGTTAAGACAGACGCATGGCAGCAAGTTGTAAAAGCAAATTCTGAAAATAGATTGTCGGACTTAATCAAGAGTTTCTACTTTTACAAAGAACGTCCGGTTTTTGAACTCTACGATTTAGAGAATGATCCTTTCGAAGCTAAAAATTTAGCAGGACAAAAGGAATTCAAAGAAATTGAGAAATCGCTTAGAGACGAAATTGAGAAAAAAATGCTTATAGATCATGATTTTCTCCCATTGCCATCGCATGTGATAGACAATAATAAAACGAAAAAAGTTAAGACTGACGCTTCAGAAGAACATTAAATCAAGCTATTAGACAAAAACAATAATCAAAACCATAAAAATTAAAACATAAAAACACCAATAAAATAAATGAAAAATCAGTTAAACTTGTGTCTTTTTTTAGTAGGAATACTACTCTTAAATTTAAATATAATACTAGCCCAAAAAGTAGCCGTTCCAATTAGTTCGTATGGCGTTTGGGATCGTGGAGAAGGAATTGACGATTATTCCGACCCAAAAGCAG
>JBAXGL010000225.1:0-4290 GCA_037139375.1 Bacteroidales bacterium
GAAAAGCATTTCCTATAATTCGCCAGTTTACCAAATCTTTGGAATGAAGAATGGGCAAAGCCGGAACTTCATTAAAACTGGAAGCCGTCAGATAAAAATCATCTCCCACGCGAATGACATCCGGATCGGAATAATCGGCATGAAGCACAGGGTTTTTATAGGTGCCATCTCCGTTATCAGATACCCAGACTTTGGAGATATAGTTGAGTTGTGGATTTATTGATTTGTTGATTTGTTGAGCGTTGTTAGTAATCTAAAAATTGCCTTTTTGGACAAATGGATATGAAAACCACCGGTGTTGTTTTTGCCAATACGCAGAATAAGCACGGTTCGCCTGGTATTTGCACCCATTCGGGTTTGGCGTTGCTTCGCTTATATCGCGCCACCGGTAATCCGAAATATTTGACGTTGCTGCAAGAAATTGCTCAAGCTATACCGCAATATATGTCTCGCCCTGGCAGACCCATCAAAGGAATGCAGGACGGCTGGATCAACGAACGGGTGAGCACCACCG
Organism: Bacteroidales bacterium; assembly: GCA_037139375.1. Taxonomy (GTDB): domain Bacteria; phylum Bacteroidota; class Bacteroidia; order Bacteroidales; family UBA7332; genus CAXXIC01. The sequence continues at coordinate 515 of JBAXGL010000225.1, forward strand.
ATTGGTACGAAGGCATTGGCGAAATCTTCCCTGGCTCTACTTGGGCGGAGACGGATTTGCTCCTCACCATCATCGAATTACCAGGCATCTATGTCGATTTAGACAAAAAAACAGTCGCCACTTTCGATCAGTTGCAGGCCGAAATCATCTCGTGTAACGGAAAAATGGCTAAGCTAAAGATTACCAACCCAACTAATATGAGTGCTCAAACGACTATTTTGGCTGAAACAAATCTTCAAAAAGCGAAGCCGTGGGTCGAAAATCGAATTTATGGTAAACGAAAATACACGGTAGAACCGCACCAATCGATTGTAGTGACAGTAAATCAGAATTAACTATGCGGAATAGATTTGTTGTTTTGTTTGTCTTTGCTTGTCTGACTGCCTTTGCTCAGACTCCAATGTACGTCGGGGCAGCCTATTATCCCAACGGTCTGACAGCACAACAAGTTGAAATCGATGCGAAATTGATGAAGCAAGCCGGATTCAATGTCGCACGAATGGGTGATTTAGTTTGGGATTCGATGGAGCCGCAAGAGGGCGTCTACGACTTTTCGTGGCTGACAAATGCAGTACAAATCTTATCCAAATCGGGAGTAAAGAGTTTTCTTGCGACACCCACTGCTGCGATTCCAAAATGGATGTACGATAAACATCCCGATATTATGCAGGTGACTGCCAGCGGGGAACGGAAACCTTTCGGAAAGCGTCGACATGCCTGTCTCAACAATCCGATTTATCGGGATTACTGCTTCAAAATAGCAAAAGCACTTGCACACGAATTCAAGGGAAACAGCGACGTCATTGCATTTCAGGTCGATAACGAGTTGATGGCAGAAGAGCCCTATTGCTACTGTTCCATTTGCCAGAAGAAATTCGGCGAATGGCTGAAGAATAAATACAAAACGACGGAAGCCCTCAATCGTGCCTGGAATTTATCATTCTGGAGCCAGCAGGTGAAAAGTTTCGACGAAATATACCTTCCTCGCAAGGGCGATAATCCCTCCTGTTTTCAAAATTACCAAGAGTTTTATTCTGATTGTGCCATTGATTTTTATAACTTGCAGCGAAACGCCATCAAGGCAGAGTTGCCCAGCGTAAACGTGACGCACAACATCTGTTCGAGTGGTTTTCTGTATCAACTCGACCTCTATAAATTTGGACAGACGTGCGATTTTATGTCGATTGACAACTATCCGTATGGCTGGACGCTGGAGAACGAATATGGTAATAAAGGACCGTTTGACTACACACCACACATGGCATCGATGGCGCTTTCGCAAATGCGTGGCGCAAAACCTTTGCCGTTTTGGGTGACAGAGGCGCAAATTGGAAGAACGGCAGGCAATCAGCGCAAAATAGTGGAGCCAGGCACGTTTCGGCTGTGGTCGTTGCAAGAGGTGGCGCAAGGTGCAGCGGGAATTAGCTTTTTCTCTTTCCGAACATTTCCTGCAGGTCACGAACATGTGATGGTGGGTGTGCTCGACGATGATAATGTTCCACGACGTCGCTTCAAAGAAGCGCAACAAGTAGCAACAGATTTAGCGAAAATAAGAGCTGTTACGGGACAGACGCTCCCTGTTTCGGAAGTGGCCGTTATCAGAGATTACAAAAACGATTGGGCATTCGAAGATGGACGATTCGCAATGGATTTCAGGTATATGCGCGAAGTGTTTAAGTATTACCGCGCTCTCCGAAATGCCTCTGCTACGGTTGATTTGGTCTCTTCAAACAGTAGTTTCGACAAGTATAAACTAATTGTTGTGCCTTCGATGGTGCTTACAAACGACGATGTTTGCCAGCGGTTGAAACAAGCGGCTCAACGTGGAGCAACACTCTTAATCACCTGCATGACGGGTTTGAGAAACGACGATGTGAAATCGTTTGGTCGGATTCTGAATGCTTCGATTGAAGAGTTGGCAGGTATTGAAATGGAAGAGCAACATGCTTTGATGGCTCAAGAGTCGACGAAATTGCACTTTGCGAACGATACTTCAGCATTTACTTGTAGTCTTTGGCATGATTTGTTTTCGCTGAAATCGGCTACTCCGATTGGGTTCTACAGTAGTCGCTTTTTTCAGGGAAAACCTGTGTTAACCCAAAATAAATACGGTAACGGCTCCGTGTTTTATATAGGGTCGGTAGTCGACGAAAAAGTGGCTTCAAGAATGGTCGATTTGGCGTTGAAATCGGCAAACATCAAACCGAGGGTGATTTCAAACAACGAGTTGATGGAGATTACCGAGGTCGAAGGTCAAAAGGGGCGGTTTGTGTATGCCATAAACTATTCTAAAACGAAGCAGGTGATTGCCCTCCGCGAACCCTTTAGAGATGCGCTGACCAATGAACTACTCACCGATACAACCTCTGTGAAACCACTTGATTATAGAATATTGAAAAAAAGATAATTTGATTTAAATAGTGAATTTATGAATTGCAGTAGAAAAATTTTGCTCATCGTCTTTACTTCTTTATTGGTGTTGAACCTCCTCGCACAAAAGCCCGAATTCATCATGGATATGGTGCATCACAATCCTGGGGAAGCACTCACTAAATCAGCATTTACAAACCCTGAATACGTTCGGAAAAGTGGATTCAATGCGCAGGTTCTGAACGACTTTATTTTTCCCACGGCAGCTGTCACGTTTGATTCATTCGACGCATCATTGTTCCCCGTTGGTAGCAAAGAGAGAAACTGGTCAGACTCCATTTCTGCTGTTATTCGTGCCAACATAAAGGCGGCACACGCAGCCGGCATCAAAGCTTATTACTTTACCGATATCGTTGTTTTGCCAAAGAAGTTGGTCGAGAAATACAAATCGCAAGTGTGCGATGCAAATGGTAAAATTTCGTTTGAGAAACCGCTGACGGTCGAGCTACACAAACAGATGTTCGCCGAACTGTTCCGCAAATTCCCCGACCTCGACGGTTTGGTGATTCGTACAGGCGAGACTTATCTGAACAATGTGCCTTATCATGCGGGCAACAACCCGATTTCGAACGGAGCCGAGAGTCACATCAAACTGCTGAATCTTTTGCGTGATGAGGTTTGTGTAAAACAGAACAAGACCATTATCTATCGTACTTGGTCGATAGGTGGTTTCCACAACGACCCAGTCTATTATTTGAATGTGTCGAATCGCATCGAACCACACAAAAACCTCGTTTTTTCGATTAAACACATTCAAGGAGATTATCAACGCACCTATCCTTTCAATCCTTGTTTGGGAATCGGCAAACATCCTCAGGTGATAGAGGTGCAGTGCCAGCGCGAATACGAAGGCAAGGGAGCTTACCCCAATTATGTGATGAATGGCGTGATAAATGGTTTTGAAGAATATGACTTAACAAAGCATCCGAATTGCCTGAACGACATCAAAAAGAGTCCCAACTTTGCAGGAATATATTCATGGAGTCGAGGCGGAGGCTGGGTTGGCCCGTATGTAAACAATGAATTTTGGCCGCGACTGAATGCTTTTGTGCTAAGTGCATGGGCCAACAATCCTAATCTGAGTGAAGAGACAGCATTTAATCGTTTTATGAACGTGCAGGGAATGACCTCTACCGCTTCGCGAAAGGCATTCCGACAACTCTGTCTGCTTTCAGGTAAGGCGGTATTGCGCGGTCACATGTCTGCTAGATTTCCCATGAAAGCCGATTGGGCGTTTTGGATGCGTGACGAATTTTTGTCAGGTTGCGAGCCGTTCGATTCGTTGGAAGCCAAGAAATATCCATCCGAAGGAATACTCTACGAACAATTTTCGGACTATTATTCAA
>JBAXGL010000226.1:0-4289 GCA_037139375.1 Bacteroidales bacterium
TCATATCGCCAAATATTCAAAGCAACTTCACTTTTTGGTGGAGTTCAGGTTTTCAATATCCTGATTTCCATTATCAAATCGAAGTTTATCGCCGTTTTCCTGGGAACCACTGGAGTCGGGGTAATGTCACTATTTCAATCAGCGATTGACACCATTTCTTATTTAACCAATCTGGGACTTAGCTCGAGTGCTGTCCGAAATATTTCAGAGGCCAACGACACTGGAGATAATACACGGATAAGTCGAGTAGTAACTGTTTTTCGCAGATGGCTTTGGTTCACAGGCTCATTGGGCGCAATTATTACTCTTATACTTTCACCATGGCTAAGCCAATGGAGTTTTGGCAATAAAGACTACACATTATCTTTTGCGCTTCTCTCTGTAACTTTACTGATGGGAGCATTAAGCGGAGGTCAATCGACACTGCTACAAGGTATGCGCCGAATTACCTACATGGCACAGTCGAGTATTATCGGTGCCTCTTTAGGTCTATTTATTTCATTGCCAATTTACTATTTTTTCGGCATTAAAGGGATTGTTCCCACGTTTATTCTTTCTTCCATTTTAGCTCTGATACTTACCTATTATTTCTCCAGAAAACTAAAGATAAAATCAATAGAAATGCCCATACAGCAATCTTTTCACGAAGGGTTGAATATGGTAAAATTAGGCGTTTTGATTACGACGAGCAGCTTTTTGAGTATGCTTAGCTCATACGTCATTAATATATTCATCACCCATCATGGAGGCAAAACAGGACTTTCTGATGTTGGATTATACCAAGGCGGATGGAATATCACAAACAAATATGTTGGGTTAGTATTTACAGCTATGGTTACCGACTATTATCCTCGCTTGTCGGGTGTAAATCAAAATAACGAAAAGGTAAAAGAGGTTGTCAATCAGCAAACAGAGCTGACGTTACTCATTCTTGCGCCTATTTTGATACTATTACTTTCTACTACACCGTTGGTCATAAAATTGTTTTACACCTCACAATTCCTCCCTATCGTGGTATTTGTGCAGTGGGTAGTATTAGGTATGATGTTTAAGGCGGTTTCGTGGTCGCTGGGTTTTATTGTGTTAGCCAAAGGCGATTCAAAACTCTATTTTTACAAAGAGATTGTATCGATCATCATACTGTTGAGTTGTAATATTGCTGGCTACTATTTATGGGGGCTCGAGGGGCTTGGCATCTCATTTTTAATTGGATTTATTTTTGTTTATCTCTATGTGTATTGGATGGTTTATACTAAATATGAATTCAGATTTACGAAGGGCTATTATCAGATTTTTATTTCTCAGTTTTTACTTTGTCTTGTCGCTTTTTTAATGGCTTATTTCATTAAATTTCCATTCGCATATTATACAGGGACAATCCTTTTCTTTGTGACTGGTTGGATATCCTTCAGAGAAATTGACAAAAGAATGGATGTGATGCAACTGATACGTAAGAGGATGAAGAAAAATTAAATTTTAAATTTGATTCAAAAACTGCAATATGGTAAATGTATTATTAAAAGGCAGAATAGGAAATAATCTATTTCAAATTGCCGCTGGAGTGAGTTTGGCAAAAAGAAATAACACGGATGTTTGCTTCTATACCGGAAGCTACTACGCTCCATTTCCCGACAATTGTTCGCTATACGATTATTTGCAACAGTTCAAAAGCAATATCCTTCGCAATGTAACTATCAAACCCGGAATGCCTGATTTTGAAGATCATTACGAGGAAGAACAGTATGCTTACACTGAGATTCCTTATAAGGACAATTCGCTGGTTGAAGGCTTTTTCCAATCAGAGCGATACTTCGAAAAAGAGACCGTTCGTCAGATTTTCGACATCGATGATGATTCCAAAGCGTATATAACCCAAAAATACGGACACCTGCTGAAAAATGGAATCACAAGCATCAATGTAAGGCGTGGAGACTATTTCAAAGAGCTCGACAATCATTGCATTACATCTATGTCATTTTTCAAAAAAGCAATCAAACGGATTGGGAAAGACAAAAACTATCTCCTCATCAGCGATGATATTGCTTGGTGCAAAAAGATGTTTCGAGGGAAAAACTTCTTTTTTGTTGAAGGCGAAAAGCCAATTTTCGACCTATATATTCAGACTCAATGTACGAACAACATCATCAGCAACAGCTCTTTCAGTTGGTGGGCGGCTTGGCTAAACAACAATCCTGACAAAATTGTGATTTGCCCCAATCCATGGTATGGAGTCGCCAAACAGCATTACGACACCAGCGATCTCATTCCGCCCGAGTGGATTCAGCTAAAAAACAGGATGCCACTGCATTTAACTATTTTAGGTTACTCTATTTGGTGGAGAAGGCGGTTGAATTATTTTTTCAAAAGCAAACTTGGCAAATAATTTACAAACTCTTTATTACAAATACTTAACGACGCTCAATCATGATACTCAGCCTAAAAACGCCTAAAGAAGTTCAAGAACACAACTTTCAGTTTAAAAGCTACGAAGACATACCAGAAGCAGTTTTTGCCGAAATCAGCGCCCGCTTCAAAGCGTTGCAATCAGACAAACCATTGGTTTCGGTGAATATTATTGCATGGAACGAGGAAGAAAGCATATTGTGCAATTTGTCTTCGCTCAGTAAGCTCAAAACCACTTTCCCGATAGAGATTGTCTATGTGGACAATAATTCGAAAGACCACACCAGCGATATAATCAGAAAATGCGGGCTCACACCCATTCTCGAGACTCAACAAGGCTATGGATTTGCGCGACAAGCTGCATTAAACAACTCTAAAGGCAAATACATTATCACTGGCGATTCAGACACGATTTATCTGCCAAATTGGGTTGAAATAATGGTGCAGCCGCTTTTAAAAAACAAAGCGATTGCAACGTTTGGTACTTACGCCTTTTTGCCAGCCGATGGAGTTGATCGTTCAGGATTTGTTTTTTACGAAATGATGCGTTTTACTTTACACAAAATACGGAGTATCAACCGACCTGAACTCATTGTGGGAGGAGTTAACTTCTGTTTTCCGCGCGATTTGGCGTTGAAAATAGGTTTTATCAAAACCGACGAAAGAATGGAAGATGGTCAAATGGCTGGAAACTTAAAAAAGCACGGGAAGCTGTTGCGCATTACTCATCCACAGACAATTGCCTGGACTATCCCTCGCCGAATGCAGGAGAGCGGTTCGCAATTAGCTGCTATTTGGCTTCGCTTAAAGAAAGAAGCGAGACAATTTCACCTGTATTTTAGTAAAAAACCTCTGAAATAGACCTGTCATGCGACCTTTAATTAGCATTATTGTCCCAGTTTACAATGTCGAGCCTTATCTCGAAAGGTGCGTTCACTCGATTTTAAACCAAACTTATCCGAATATCGAAGTTATTCTGGTAGACGATGGTTCGCCAGATAAATGCCCCGAAATGTGCGATAATCTGGCACTAATGGACAAACGCATAAAAGTGATTCATAAAAAAAATGGAGGCTTATCAGACGCCCGAAATGCAGGACTTGATCTGGCGAAAGGAGAATTAATCGGATTTGTGGATAGCGACGATTATGTGCATCCTGCTTTTTATGCCACACTCTACAAAAATATGATTGATAATGATGCCGACTTGTCGATGTGCGACTACAAATCAGTCAGTGGATTAGATGGTGAAATATTCGATTACGAGAATACAACAAAAGTGTATAACAACATCGAAGCCCTTGAAATGTTGTTTACCTATTATTGTCAGGTTTTTGTGATTGTGTGGAACAAACTTTACCGCAAAGAGGTGTTCAAAGATTTCCGATTCGATGTGGGTAAAATTCACGAAGACGAGTTTATCTCCCACAAAATACTGCATCAATCAAACAAAATTGTGTTCAGCGATGCGCGATTGTATTACTATTTTCAATCGCCAAACAGCATTATTCATTCTGAATTCTCTAAAAAAAAGCTGCACTATGCAGAAGCGATGGAGAGTCGATTAGATTACTTCCAGAAATACCAACTGCCCGACTTCTACAATAAGACATTGCAACGATATTGCATCTGGCTTCTTTCTTTCTATTACAAAAATAGGTCGAAAATGAATAGAATCATTCGGAAGCAAATGAGGGAAAGAATCAGACTCTATTGTTCTATCTTAATAGAACGAGGATTGACTAATACCCCTCGCACAGCGGTGTATCGGCTGGCTATTCTACTGCCTTACCCGATGGGATTTGTAGCCCATCAGAGCGTTTTCGGACTGAACTTGGTCTCTTTAATCGGTCGGTATTTGTTTGACTCAGAAAAGATGAGTTGAG
>JBAXGL010000227.1:0-4281 GCA_037139375.1 Bacteroidales bacterium
TACCTATCAGCTAATTCTTTGTTTCCATAATTCCGAATACCAGAAATTCCAAAATAAGCCTGATCTATCCAAACCGGACCACGCCAATAACTATCGTACTTGAATTCAGGATGATCTGCACAGACGGTAGGAAATGGAATATAGGTCGAAAACTTATTGGGTTTTTGATACATTTTGATAGCTGATTCTGCTCTTTCCGGAGTTGCCATTTTTGTCCAAAGTGGAATAAATGCTTCTGTACCTTCAATATTTAGAAATTTCCCATCCGTTTTCTTATCGTAATAATACCCTTTGTCTTTGTCAAAAAAGTAGTCATCCATTTTCTTAGAGTCAAACGAATAATCGTATGGAATTTTTACAATATCAGACATCGATTTCAACAGTTTGTTTTCAAGGTATAGAAATGCATTCAAATCTACTGATTCTTGAGTCAAACTCCAAGCATTCGCTCCATTTTGAACTATTATCGCACTGTCAAACCGAACGGCATTGTCCATACCACTTTCGAATCGTGCATTTTTCACTAAGCCATTTGTAGAGCCATATTCACAAATGCCATTTTGGTCGTGATCACGAAAGCTATACCACCAGCGGTTGTATTTCACCAATTTAGGGAACATCTCGTTGAGAAAGTCCAAATCTTTGGTTTGATTGTATATTTCCATTACCGCCCATGCAGCCAACGGGGGTTTGCTATCCCTGTAATTATTTCTCTTTTTGTCGGAAAAAATATTGTCGGAAATCATTCCTTCTGGAGTTTGATAATCGAACATGGATCTTACTTGATCTTTCGCCAAATTGGGTGCGAAATGTGAAAGTGCCACGGCATGTTTCCACGAATCCCATGCCCAAAATCCGTTGAAATTTTTATTGGAATTAGAAGGGATTACACCTTGGTGCAAAATATCACCTTTGGCAGATCGCCAATTTGCTAACAAAGTAACTACGCTTTTTACTGCCACGCGATTATACGCTTTTGGCATGTCATTGCGTAAGGTTTTGGTCAGGTATTCATTCCAACGATCCTTTGACTGCATTATGCTTCTGGATGGATTTTTAAGTAATTCTTCTGATTTGGTTAGTGCTAAACTCCTTTCTTTTTCATTATTAAAAAAGGAAATCAACACAAATTCATTATCCGATGTATTCGAACTTGTTGCGGTATAGCTTTTGTCGGTTACGTCCAACTTGAAGTTTTTGGAGAATGTAACTATAAGAATTTCACCATTCTCGGTTTGAACAACAATGCTGTTATTTTCCTTTTTGAGTGTAAAATTTGACAACCAGATGGTAGAATTGATATTCCATTTTACCTGTTTTGAATTCAATTGTAAAACAGAATGGTTTTTATCAACAAAAAATAATTGCTGTTCTATTTTTACACCTTCACATGTACTGCTCATATAAAGAGACCCCGGATAATAGCATACACTATCGCGACTAAACTGATTTGAACTTAATTTTCTGCCATTTTTTTCAACTCCAATTTCAGCAATTGATTTGCTAATCCAATAGCGAGAATCAATGGTAAAAGGTCCACAAAAGCCATTCACCCAATTGTCTGCACTCGGATTTGTGAAGCCAATCCATGATCCCGCATCAGAAAACAGTCCGGCACTATATTTTTCTGTATAAGTGGGTTTGGTGGGTGTAAACGAAATGTCAATTATTTGAGGGTAATTTTCTGCAATTCTACTATTTTTAGACCCTGCAGTTAACTCAAAAACTGTTAGGATAAGCAGAGTCAGGTAGAGTGATTTTTTTTCCATTAGATTTTCTTATTTATTTTTATTTCCCTGATGGATTAGTAAGTAGTATTTTGCCAGTGCTGGGAGCCATGATTACTGATGTAACCAATTGGTACGTATCCGGATCAAGGAATGATCTATCAAGCTTCACTTCGCACTCTTTATCTGAAGGGTTCACCAAGACAAGACCTTTGGTAAATGAGCGACGATAAACAGGTAGATCTTTGATAAGATAGTTGTCAATTGCCTCAGGTTTCACGGTTTCAATCGGAAATCCAATTGGATAATAGTACATGGGATGTATTTTCACGAAACGTTTACCTTCTGACTGATAGAATGCGTAAGTGCCCATTAATGTTTTGCTATCTTTCTCAACTCCCAATAAGAAACTGGCATAACCAAAGCGTTCTGCTTTATCACGTAGAGGGTTATCTGCCTCAGAATTAAAACTTACAGAACCCGCATTCTCCCAAACCGGAGCAGCAGCAAGCCCGTTTTGGGCAGCATCCATTAACACCTTAATCCGGCTTTTCCATTTATCCACTTTTTGAATTGCCAAGCCACCTTCCATACAAAAAGCTTCGAGTGGACGAGGCTTTACCTCGGTAGGCATCAGGAGCAATTTCATTCCACCTTTACCTATTTCATAATCATCATTCAGATTATTGGCCACTAATATTGGATATTTACCAAGTTTTTCCTTGATAAAATTCTGAATAAATGTAATTTTTTTCTCCTGTCCAAAGCGAAAATCATCAAAAGCATACTCTTTGTTCTTGCTAAAATCCCAAGGACGAGCCGCTCGTCCAAGACAATCGCTTATATTGAAAACGCCACAATTGAACGTATCGAGCCATACGCCGTCTACACGGTCTTTTTGCATTAATTGCAAAACAATATCGGCCTGATACTGGTATGTATCTTTACATGGATCCAATACGTATCGAAGAAATTTTCCCGGGCCACCAGGATGAAAACCCGGATATTTATCGCCACCCATCGTTAATTGATCTTCCCGGTTTAATTTGATGCGCTCAAATCCAAGATAAAGCGGAGAGAAAACCTTGTCGCCCGAATTGTGTAATGTCGGCTTAGAGCCGGAGAATCCACGGGTAACTTCTATTTCTCCAGTGACCGCATCGAACTTGTTTACACGCATCAGTTCATCGCCAATACGAATCCAGAAAACGTAGAATTGAGTACTGGGTTTATCATTTTGATACGAAGAGAAATCTCCTTCTATCGTACTGGCACGGATGGCGATTGCTGCCTGATTCATCGCTTTCCTTTTTTCGTTCACATAAGGTGCTACGCTAAACTTTGTACATTTGGCATCAATCGATTGCTGCAAATTGGCTGCCAACATCATACACAAACCTTCACGATATTTCGATTCTACAATGCGAACATCCTCTTCAGATCGGGTGTAAGTGCTATTGATATAAGTTAAGCATTTGAATGCAGGATTTATTTTGCGAATAGCATCCGCCTGTTCGGTTGTAAATTTGCCGTGATAGAATTCAAAATTCTTCGCGATAAGACGCAAATCCTCATCCGATGTATTCGGTATTTTACCCGCACAGACTGTATAGAGTTTATACTGAGGCTTATCAAGCGGTTTGAAATCGCCGCCTATGGCGAGAAATGGCACGAGCAGTGCTGCAGAAATTAAACTGACAATCGTTTTTTTCATTTAAAATTAGTTTTTTGGCGAAACAGATTAATGAAGCAGAAAATTACAACATTCTTAGCGAACTGAAAATTTCTAAGGAGCATATTTATTATACCTTGATTATCTTTTTTACAATAACCCCATTATTAACGGAAAATTTCAGAAAATACATTCCATTCTTCAACTGACTTACATCGATAGATTTTTCAACGGTTTTGTGGGTTTTCATTACCCGCTTTCCGCTCAAATCGCAAATTTCAATGCTTTGAATAGGCACTGATGAATAAAAAGATAGACTGGATTTCGTTGGATTTGGAAAGACTTCCAACCGATTAGACTCGGAGTAATTGGTGCTAACACCTGTATAATCAACATCGTATCCATTTTTGATAAGCGGAAACAATGCTGATTTAATCCTTGCATTGATGGATATTTGAATAAACTCTTCTTTGAGGACAGGCAATGTGGATGCTAAATCTGTTGTTTCGTTGGGGTCAGTTGCGAGGTTGTAAATTTCGACGCCCTTTTTTCCATCTTGTGTATTCAATATAACGGCCTTCATATCACCTTTTCTAATTCCCTGATACGAATCTCGTTCAAAATAGAGGTAGTCGTGTTGTACCTGATTTTGAGGTGTGCCTAATAACGTTGGAAGAATTGATATGCCATCTATTCCTTCGGGATTTTGAACATTGACAAGCTCGGCACAGGTTGGCAGAAAATCATAAGTAGATGTTATATAGTTCGACTTGCTTCCTGCCGCAATTTTTCCATTCCAATAAGCAATCAATGGTGATTTTATTCCACCTTCGTAGCAATCGCCTTTACGACCGTGAAGTGAACCTCCAGTTTTCAGATAAT
>JBAXGL010000228.1:0-4272 GCA_037139375.1 Bacteroidales bacterium
ATTTCCTTCGGGAACAACAATTACCATTCCTTGCCTCGCTCTAGTAAGAAGCACCCTATACGCATTTATTAAATATTTTTTTCGTTCTTCTTTTTTTATGTTTTGCCATTTACTTCCAACGAAGGAGTAGGTTTGCCATCCATTTTCTGAAAATCGTAAATCACCATCCCAAGTAACACAAGCCCAATCTAGTTCTAAACCTTGAACTTGAAATTCAGTTGCAACATCCTCTAAGAAAAAAGAAGAACGAACATCATCCTTATTAGCCAAAAACCAGTGAACAGGATCTGTTTGAACCCTTACATCCATAGCAAGAGGCTTGAGCCTATATGCTTGTGAAGAAACGACAATTCCATATCGTTCTGAGCCACGTGCTTTTTCACGCAACCATTTTTTCGCTTTTTCTACATCTCTAGTTATAACAATTGGATATTTTTCATATACATTTCTCAATGTTTTTTGAGCTTCAAATTTATTTAAATCAAGAATCTGTTTGATTAATAAAGACACATTTTCGGCTCTATATGAACGCATTGACACGGCTAAATGTAGGCTTTTATCAAACTTTGTGATACAAGTTTTCTTTATTTCTGAAATGGCATCAATAGCGCCATACTCGCTATCGGTTAAATTGGGTGAAACACATATTTCCCAGTGCGGAAATGAATCTTTAATAGCATATAACCATTCGGAAATTCCTGCTTCACCTGTGTTTATTTCTTGACCACCACCTACTAAGCAAACCACAACAGCCCAATCCTTATGACGATCTAAGCAAGAAATTAGATATTCTGGTTCTGAAAATTTGAAATCAGGCTGATTCTTTTTTCTGCGCATAAAATTGATAGTCTGTTCTTTATTCCACGCTCTTTGAGCTTCATCAAAGATAGCAACGTGGTCATAAGGAGCCTTAGGGTCAACCAAATAAGCATCTCTGTAATGATGTATTATTTGGATGAATGCTTTTACACTATCCTTTACCGAGCTTTTTGTGATTTTATTTCCTATTTCTTTCTCTCTCAGTACTCTATCTCTTGTCAAAGCCTCTTGAAGGATTGCAACTAATGGGCCATTTCCAGATAAAAACACGCTTGTTGTGGCTTTTTCTTTATCTAAATGTTTCGTTGCAATGTTTAATCCCACTAAAGTTTTTCCTGCACCAGGTACTCCTGTCACAAAACAAATAACCTTCTTCTTTTCACTTTGAGCGTAATCAATAATATTTGATACAGTAGTTGTTGTCTCAGTAAGATTAATTGCATCTGCATCATTTCGTGTAATATCATCAACCGAGTGATTTCTATACATTGAAACAGCTGCTTCAATAATTGTTGGAGTTGGAGAGTAACTCCCTGAAATAAAATCTGACGATTCAATTTCGACAGAACTACCAATAAATGATAAACACTGATCAATTACTTCTCTAATATTTCTTTTATTTGCTTTTAATGGCTTAAATAAATTATCATTATGAGATGTTTGAACAAACTGAAGTGGAATGTCTTTCGCCTCAGTAGCTAATAATATTGGTACAATTAATGCATTATGACTCGGTTTATGAAAATTCTTCAAATCAAGTGCATAATCCCAAACTTGCTCATAATTTGCATTAAGAAAATCTTTCTCACCAACTTTAAACTCAACAATAAATATGATATTACTTACTATTAGCAAACAGTCAATTCGCTTTCCCATACGAGGAATACTAAACTCAAAATAGATATTTCCTTCAACACCAGATAATTGTGTTTGCAAAATTTCTATTTGGCTAGCCCACGATTTATTTGTGTTCTGATTAGAATCAAATTGGTTAGATAAAGTAATCTCACCAATGATTTGGTTTGTACTTTTTTCAAGAAATACTTCTATTGGATCTCCGTAATAATAGTTCAGCATATAAATTATATTTCTTCTATTTCAATATTATCAACACAATAATCAGTAAGCAATTCATTCAACAAATTTCTACTGATATCTGATGCCCCTGCTAAAATAGATAAAAAAATTTCTCTTCTATCATCAATACTTAATAGATTTAGCTTTTCGTTATCTCGAAAAAACTGCATAAATTCATTTCTATCCATAAATTCAATGTATTTCTATTTAGAAATTGATCAAATATCATCAAATCCGATTGAATCTTATCAATTTTCTATTTACCTTACAAATATATAATATTTCTGATTATTTCACCCCACTCAATCAAAAACCCCCACCCGACACACAATCATATCGAGCAGGGGTCTGCTATAGTGGGTTACCTAGGAAGAACCACTAATCACACATTGAAACTTCAATCGCTACGAGGCCACGAGCAATACGCTCACGCGGGTAGTTTCTGCCGGCACCACGTTGAACTCTACGTTCGTAGTTGAATAACCCAATTTAGAGGCCGTCAGCAGATACGTGCCCTCGGGTAAGCTCTGTACAAGAAATCCACCCTTTTCGGCAGACTGTTTCACCAAATCTGGTGGAGTCACCATCAAATCGGTAGGCACCGCATCGCCCAATCGGCGAATAATCAGCTTCACACCTTTTATCGGGTACTCCGTTTTAGCCTCAGCCACCATGCCCTTCACACTCAAAGTCCGATTTGTGACAACACTGGTAGCAGCATCTTTCAATCGTTTGAATAGATTGATGTCGGAGAGCTGGAGCTCATTGATTGACAAAAACAAGTCACTCAAAGCCTCATCAGCCACTGCAAAAGCATTAACGAGAAAACGACTATCTGTTGTCGATTTCAATTGCTGATTGCGACGCGCATCTTTCCATTTCAAAATAGACGTCAAGGGTTGCGTAGCTGCCTCTATCAACCCAGGAGTCAACTGAGGTACTTCCCCAGTCAGCAACACTTTGTTGGCCCGTTCCACCAATACTTTTGCCACGAGCAGCAGTTTTGGTTTTCGCATCCGTTCTAGATCTCTGATCGAATAATCCACATCTTCGCGCAAAGCATTGTCTTTTGCCTTGCCCGCATAGCTCACCAACTTAATCGACAACGCAGAAAGTGCACTCACCAACAATTCGCGATCCTTGCGGTAGCGTTCCATGTCTGCCACGTTAGCATACTCCTGTTGCGGAGCATAGTCCGTAATCACCTTTACTGCTGCGTTAAAAGCCAAATTTCGCTCATCAAAAAAATCGATTTGGCTCAATGTTGTTCTTTGCGACTCGATTTCACCCTGAACAACGGAGTAGGTGTCGAGTTTTGCATAATACGCTTTTTTCATCGCTGAAAGTATTAATTGTTTAACATCATCACTATTTTAAAATCCATTTTCAGGTTCATGCCAATATGTATAAGTATCTTTACGTTTCTGTTTCTCGGTTTCTGTATCAGGAACACCACCTCTACCAGCATCAGTAGAAACATCTCGACAATCATGTACTTCAAACATACTTTAAAACAATGAATGGGCAAACATACAATAAAATTTATTACTTCCAAACAATTCGGAAAAAAAGTTTTCAACAACTATTTTATAAAAATAACTCACTGTTTTACAACTGTATATACAATTCTAACAACAATTCTAACGACAATTCTAACACAATAATTTCATGCTAATGAGCTGATTTTATGAATACTACATCAACTTAAATCTTAAATTAAGAGTGTAAATAATACATCGATTTTTGGATGAAATATTATTTATATTTCTGGTTAAATTAATTTGGCATATAAAATATTATTTATTATCCAAACAATTAATACGTCAGTTATGAACAGTTTTATACGTATAAAAAAATTCAAATCACCCTTGTGAAAATCTAAATTATACATCGTTGCGCTTTAATCACCCCTTTCCGCACTCCAATCTCTGCTGTTTGACGCACCAATCACCCCTATGTAAAATCAAAACACACCTCTCCGCGCATGAATCACCATAGTGTGACGCACCTATCACCACGAATCGCGCACCAGACAGTGTAGTCTGACGCTCTCATCGCAGTCGTTTGACGCACCTATCTCCCACGTTTGACACAATTCCCTTCGTGCTTTGACATACTTCCCGATATACTCTGACACACTTCCCTCCTACGTTTGACACGATTCCCTCCCTCTTTCGCGAGGCAGTCAAATACACAATCTAAAAGTTTTTGCTGTTTACCACACCACCTCCACCGATTGAATCAAACATACCTTTCAAATGCTTCTGGCAAATTGCTCTTCGAGCACAATAGTCAGAATAAAATCAATCGCTAGTCCCAGTGGGGACAAACACAAATACCAAACGTCGAAATCCTGCAGAGCGAGAGAGTCCAACT
>JBAXGL010000229.1:0-4271 GCA_037139375.1 Bacteroidales bacterium
AAGCGTATCAAGCAGGACCGTTTAGAGCGAAAACGTTTAAGGAAAGATGTTTTTGAGCAAAGGAGTCAAAACAGAAAAAATTGGCAGAAGAAGCCTTATGGAACGGCTGAAATTAACGAAGGCAAGAATATTAGTTGTTCAATTAACGGTAGTGACTTTTATGTAGGCATAAAAGAAATCGAAAAGATAATAAGGTCTCTGGATATGTTGAAGGCAGAAATTACCAGTAACCGGAATTGCCATTTTAAGGTCATGGGAATACAAGAGGATGTTGAAACGAATTTCAAAGATGATGAGAACATAAGTCAAATATTTGATGATCCAGAAAATGATAAGGGTGAGTACGCGGACCCGGGACAGGTGAGGAGCAGAATAACAGTCTTAGAAACCAAGGGTATCGTTGTATCGGGGGAGGGACAATCTTTTTCAACGGAGCACACTCAACATCTCAATGTGGAGCCTCTTTCCCGATGGGCTTTCACACAGTTAACCGGCCATTTTCAAGATACTGACGATGACGAACCGAAACCCGAGAGTTGTGGAAAAGTGGAGTCAATCCACCACCGGAGTTGGGTGTCGCTCTGGGAATTGTGTACAACCATAATAGTAATGTTTCATGCTGCATTCGGTGATTTTTCCCGACTAAAAATATGTAAGACATGCGGGGTATTGTTCTACGAAAATCGTAGTGATCGGAAGGAATTTTGTGGGATGCTATGCAGGGTGAAATATAATCAAGCGCAAGAATCACCTGAAACTCGCAAATGCCGGATGCGTCAGAATGCATGGATACGAAACTACGCTACAAAGACAAGATCATCCAAAACAATAAATACAGTATACAAAGATAGCTGTTCCAAATGTACCAATAGCACAATGAAAGGCGGTGGCTGCGCTGAGAGTCTTAAAATTGTCGAAGCTTTGAGCTCAAAGAAAAAATAACCGAATACGCCGACATTATGCTGGAGACAACTCGGCACCTTGATACCCCTCAAAATCAACCGCCGCATGTTGAACGGCGTCAACCCACCATACACTCCCAAATACTTCCCATTTTCGCAGTTTCATAAAATTCTGTCAGACATGATGCCCACCCCATTGAATCATCCCAGATCAATATATTTCACGCATTGACCACACCTCAATACCATAATTTATCCTTATCTGCCAAGTCCTATAATGATGTTTTTATTTATTATTTCAACAGTATATCTTTGTTGAAGATGTTTAATTACTGTAATTTGTATAATTGCGTTGTTATAGTAATTATAATAAATATATACATCATCATGGCTCTGTGGCAGAGTGCCCCCAGTATTGATGGTTTTTTCGGCATATTGGCCGTTAAGCCATAAACAAAGACAAATTTTCGAGTGAGCATCTCTTGAAAAACGATGTAGAACAGGGGGAGCAATATGAAAGTAGAAACAAGCGAAACGCCGGATGACACACAGGCAAAAGTTCCCGCCGTGGTGAATTCGGTAAGACAATTATCAGACCTGATGGTAAAGACCGTCCACGGCACCATTGGCTTTACTAACAACGGCATGATACTCGGGTTTTATGTACCCACTCACGGTGATGATGGCGCAGCGAACATACCGGTATTCATTACGAGCGACAATGGGCTCTTCAGATGTGAAATTGGCAATAAAACTGTTAAAATTGGCGGACACAATCACACAATCAGCGATCGGTCAATCCAGCCGCTACTTGACGATCGATGGGGTACTCAAAATGTTAAAACTTTTCTGGATAATCCCACATACCATGAAGATTTTTACAAAAATATAAAAAAAACATTTGAAAAATATCTGTACATGCCTGCTCAAGCCCAATATGGCATCCTGGCGCTGTGGTCAATAGCCACATATTTCGCTCAGGAATTTTCAGCCTTCCCGTTTATATTTTTATTGGGGCCGAAGGAATCAGGAAAATCACAAGCACTTGAAATTATATCATATATTTCATTTAATGCACTAAAGACAAAAAGTATAACCGAATCAGCATTAGGCGATTATGCAGACGGAATGAGGGGCACAATTCTTTTTGACCAAGCCGAACGCTTACAACCAAAAATGATAGGCATTCTTGCGGATTCGTACAAACAGGCGGGAGGCAAACGATTGATCACTGAAGGCAAAAATGCCAATCGCACTGTGCGCGAGTTTTCAGCGTATTGCCCAAAGGGATTTGCAGCAACCATGTGCCTGGATCGTGATTTAATGGACAGATGTGCCCAATTTACAACAGTGAAAACCACAAAACACCTTCCTGATATCGTTGGTGACGAATCGATTTGGTGGGCTATCCGGGATTCGTGTTATCGCTTTCTCTTGTGCAAACATCAAGAAGTCAAAACTGCTTACGGATCAATCCACTCCAACGGGACACGCCGGGGCGAACTGTGGCGTCCACTCGCGGCAGTAGCCCAGGTAATCGGGCTTCCTGAAGCAGAACTTACAGAAATAAAGAATGCATTTGACATTTGTGTCTCGAAAACAAAGGCACAATTATCAGCGATTGAATCAGGTATCTTTCAGGTCCTGCAGGATCGCGCGGCGGGTGAAATTAGTAATTTTGAAATGACGAATAATGACATCCTGTGCAAACTGGCACTGATTCTACCAAAATTAGAGATACCAACACCCCAGCAAATTGGACAAATTCTTTCACTTTTTTCGCTTGTCACAGAGGGAGGAAAAAAACAGAAGACGCGGCGAAAAGAAACCTACTACACTTTTTCACCGGATCATGTGATGACCATCACTCGCATGTACATGGACGACTAAATTGGCGGAACCTGGTGGAACCAACCGATCGTGGTACTGGTTCCACCTTAACAACCTGATATCAATTAGCAATTTAGCATGTGGAACCATGTAACAACCGAAACAACAAAAACAGCGATTCTGATCACGGGAGTGAGTCGAAACTCAGTTTCCAGGAAGTGGTAGTGACTTGGAAATCCGCCTGCAGTGGTACTCGACGCAGTCACCGAAAGATTACTGAAGCCACAATGAAGTAAAAGCATTGCAAAAGTAACATCTAAACATTGATTCAACACGCTCGCGCAGATATCTGCGCCAACAATTAAATAGTATACACAAAGGAGATTAAGTATGGATAGATCGTTAGATGATGAAGTAACGGAAATTTATAATTTTTATTCTGATTTCAATAAAATGAATGAAAGCATCGTGGAAATGAACACAGAACGGTGGGTGAAACTGGGGGGGTTGCTTAACGATCATGAAAAACATGTCATAGCTGCTGGAAAAAATTGGGTCAGTTGGGTCACAGATCGACTCTCTTTCTGTGGAAAAAGGCGTCGTCAGCAAATAATGTTTGTTGCGCTGGTTTCGGCAGATAAGATTAAGCCGTTTTACCCCATGGGTATCGATAGAATGTACATTTTTATCAAGAAGCTTGAGGATTATCATAAGGACTTGGAATTAATTGATATACTAAATGAATTCAAATTCTCGGGCAAGCCAAAGATTGACACGGATGAGGATAAAAAAGAGCTGAACAACAGTGCAGACCAAGTGATTGAATATTTTAAATTTAAAGCAAATTGTTCAACTCTGAAATATGAAAAAGACCTGGTCATAGACGTGATAAAAGCGGGAGGCCAATTTACATCCGGTGACTATGAAGAAATTGAACGGCTATCAAAGAACAATGAATCAATAGATGAATATTTGCTCGATATGTTGATGACAGGAACATCTCCACCTTCTAAAAATTCAAAGAGTACCGGGAACGAAAGTATCCATGTTATACTTGCAAAGCTGGAGCAGACAATCGATGAATTTATACTTCAAAATGAAATCCCATTGTATTTATCGAAAGAAACTGTAGGAAAAAGTCATGAAAAAATATGTTGGTTGATGACAAAATGTAACGAGGTTTGATTCTGGAGGAATATAATGCCGCATATAATGTATTTATCATCGTTTACTGAAGCAATATTAAATGCTTATAAATCAAAATGTCCGAATTCCGAGGTGAATGTGTTGCTCTCCTACGGAACTCGATCGAGTGACTACGCAAATATGATTAAATCTCCGAAAATAAACAGTATGGCCTTGGACAGTGGAGCGTTCACGAAGAATTTTGCAAATACTGAAATTGCTCAGAGCATAACGCTGGATGGTTTTATCAGTTATTGTAAAAGGGTAAAAGACCGGTTTGAGTTGATTTTTAATTACGACTGGTTTTGATAACATAAAATTGACCAGCAAAACGGGGTTTCGATAACCGAAAAT
>JBAXGL010000230.1:0-4258 GCA_037139375.1 Bacteroidales bacterium
GATGAAAATCCTCTTAATAAATACTTCCGAAAAGACTGGTGGAGCGGCTGTGGCTTGCAAAAGGCTAAAGCAGGCGTTGCAAAAGTCGGGCGTGGAAGTGAAAATGCTCGTCAGAGATAAATCGACAGATGATGCAGATGTGATTTCAGTCGTTACTTCAAAAAAAGAATCGATTGCGAGCAAACTCCGATTCGTAGGCGAGCGACTGACAATTTTCGCGGCAAATGGCTTTACTCGGAAAAACCTTTTTGCGGTTTCGATAGCCAACACGGATATTTCCATTTCGGAGCATCCGGCGGTGAAAGAGGCTGATATTCTCCATCTGCACTGGATTAATCAGGGATTTCTTTCGCTTTCGGAAATCAAAAAACTAATTCAACTCGGTAAACCGATTGTGTGGACGATGCACGATATGTGGCCGGCTACTGCGATTTGCCACCATTCGCGCAATTGCGAAAACTACCAAACTGAATGTCACGACTGTTTCTTCCTTCAACACCCCGGCAAACGCGATTTGTCGAACAGCGTTTTTAGAAAAAAGAAGATAATTTGGGAGAATTCTGGCATTGAGTTTGTCACTTGCAGCCGCTGGTTAGAGAATCGCACCAAGGTGAGTGCACTGATGCATCCAAGTCGGGTAAGAGCCATCCCAAATCCGCTTGACATTTCATTTTATCAACCTCAGGATAAGGAGAAATCACGCGAAAAATTCAATCTTCCAAAAGGGAAAAAGCTACTTTTGTACGGTGCAGCCAACGTCACCGATAAGCGCAAAGGCATTGATTATTACGTAGATGCCTGTCGGATTTTGTCGGAAAAATATCCAGCTACACTACAAGACATTGAACTGGTATTTTTCGGTAAAACCAAAGAAAATATCGACTCGCTGTTTTCGTTCCCGATTCATCAAATTGGGTATCTAACTGACGACGAGGCCATTCGCGATTTGTATTGCGCGGTGGATTTATTCGTCACCCCATCGCTCGAAGAAAACCTTCCCAACACCATCATGGAATCGATGGCGTGCGGTACTCCGGCCACCGGATTTTGCGTGGGTGGCATCCCCGAAATGATAGAGCACAAGCAGAATGGCTTCCTTTCTGTCTACAAATCTGCCGAAAATCTTGCCGAAGGAATTTATTGGATTCTCTGGAAAGCAAATTACCAAGAATTATCGCAAAACGCCCGAAAAAAAGTAGAAGATTGCTACTCCGAAGCGTTTGTTGCTCAGGAATATATACATTTGTATTCGCAACTTTTATCTAAAGAAAAACGATGAAACGAGCACGTCAAACAAATATTGACACGCAAGGAGATGTTGATGTGCGAGTTCCATCTGACAAATAAAATCAAAATTATAAACAGATGAAACCTCTCATCTCCATCATTACCGTCACCTACAATGCGGAAGCGGTGATTGAAAAAACGGTTCAAAGCGTTCTCAATCAGACCTATCCCGACATCGAATACATCATCATCGACGGTGCTTCTACAGACGAAACGATGGAAATCATCAAAAAATACAAGGATAATCCGCACTTGACCTGGAAAAGTGAACCCGACAACGGACTTTACGATGCGATGAACAAAGGAATGGAGCTGGCAACGGGCGACTACGTTTGGTTTATAAATGCCGGCGATACGCTCCACACGAACGAAACGATTGAGAATCTGGTGGAATCTGTTCCCGGAAAAGCGATGCCCGATGTGATTTACGGAGAAACAGCGATTGTCGATGCAAATGGTGATTTCGTGGGAATGCGCCGATTGAAAGCGCCCAAACGACTCACTTGGAAAAGTTTCAAAATGGGAATGTTGGTTTGTCATCAATCGTTCGTCACAAAACTCTCCATCGCACCCGAATTTAACCTCGAATACAAGCATTCTGCCGACTACGAATGGACCATTAAATGCCTGAAAAAGGCAAAGACGATTCACAATTCACACCTCGTGCTTTCCAATTTTCTTGAAGGCGGACTCTCCACCACCGGACGAAAAGATTCACTAAAAGAACGCTACCTCATCATGCAACAGCATTACGGAATTATGACCGTAACACTGCTACATGTGTGGTTTGCGGTGCGTTTCTTCTTTGCTAAATTGGTGACGGGAAGAGTTTAGTTCAATTACGATTTACGAATTGTTGGTTTTGCAACCTCTGCGAATTCTTCGCGTTCTTTGCGGTTAATTTTTCAGAATCTTGAATCCCTCGACTACACTCTCGACAGGCAGATTACACGCCTTGTTTTCACAAACATAAATCAACGTCTTTCCCTCTACAAATCGGTTTTTCAGCATAGGCAAATTTTCCTCGGTTCCACCCGCAAAAATGGCATTTGGGTAATATTTCTGCTGCAATTCCAAAGCAGTTTGCAACGCATTCTCGCCCAAAACTGCGACTTCGAAAGCCGGATAGGTAAGTTTCCCCATCAAACGCGCCCAATTAGCATAATACGAGCCCTGCTGAATGGCATCTTTTCGAACTTGCGAAAGCATTTTTTCGACCATTTCGGTGTATTTCTGTTCCTCAAAATATTGCCCTAACTGATGCAAAACGTGCGCCATCACGGAGTTCGATGCTGGAATCACATTGTCCGACAATTCGTGTTTGCGAGCAATCAAATTCTCTGCTTGATCGGAGGTATAGTAAAAGAGATTTCGCTCGGAATCGAGGAAATGGCTCCACATATATTCGGTCAACAAACGGCTTTTGGTGAGCCATTTGAGGTCGAACGTGATTTCGTACAAGCCAATAAACGCTTGCGCTAGCAGCGAATAATCTTCCAAAAAAGCCTCGATGGTCACTTTCCTATCTTTGTACACCCGATAGAGCAAGCCATCTTCGTGAAGCATCTTTTGGTCGATAAAATTCGCAGTACGTAAGGCGCCAATTCGGTAACTCTCTTCTCCCGTCGCCTTAAAGGCATCCACATAGCCCGAGAGCATCAGCGCATTCCACGACGTCAGGATTTTGTCGTCGGTAGTCGGGCGAATTCGCTTTTCACGAACAAAAAGAAGTGCTTTGTTCGCCTGATTCAATATCGTTTCGAACGCTTCTAAAGTCAATCCGTTTTCTTCAGCAAAGGTGGCTTTACCTGTTTTATAATGTAATATGTTTTTGTCGTGTTCCCAATTTCCGTGATCAGAAACTTGGTAAAAACGTCCAATCAGCAACGCGGTTTCGGGCGAAAGTGCAGCGTCGAATTCCTGTTTCGTCCAAACGTAGAATTTCCCCTCTTCGTGTTCGCTATCGGCATCGATGGAGGCATAAAATCCGCCCGAAGAATCCAACAGTTCACGTTCTGCAAAAGCGATGGTTTGTGCGACTACCTCGGCATAAAGCGGCTTTTTCGTCAACTGATACGCTTTCGCATAAAGGCTGATGAGCTGACCATTATCGTAAAGCATCTTTTCGAAATGGGGAACTTTCCAAAATTCGTCGGTCGAATAGCGGGCAAAACCGCCGCCTATCTGGTCGTTGATTCCGCCACGGGCAATTGCATCGAGAGCAATGGTCGCGGCATCGAGCGCCAACGGATTTCCCGTCAGCGAATGGTATTGCAAGAAAAACTCCGATCCGACGGGCATCATAAACTTTGGCGCTCGGGCATATCCGCCCAGGTCGAAATCTACCGTTTCGACGTGGTGACTGAATGCCTGGTCGTATTCGTCACGCGAAAACGCTTTTTGTTCCGTAATTTCAGGAAGATTATCAGCCTGGATACCCGCCGTAAGTGCTTCGGATGCTCGCAATGCACGTTCGTAGTCAGTCATAAACACATCGCTCAACTGATTAAGAGCATCCATCCACTGATTTGGCGGAAAATAGGTTGCTGCATAATAAGGTCTGCCATCGGGTAGCGCAAACGCATTGAGCGGCCAACCGCCACGACCGCTCACCAACTGTGCGGCATCCATGTAAATACGGTCTATATCAGGTCGCTCCTCTCGATCGACTTTGATGCAGACGAAATGTGTGTTCATAAACTCGGCAATCACTTCATCGGAGAACGATTCGTGCGCCATCACGTGACACCAATGGCACGCGGCATATCCAACACTTATCAGAAGGGGTTTATTTTCGGTTTTGGCTTTCGTGAGCGCCTCTTCGCCCCATTCGTACCAATCGACGGGATTTTCGGCATGCTGACGAAGGTATGGGCTACTTGCCTCTGCGAGTCTGTTTAGTTTTTTCATGCGTTCTTTCATGTTTTTTAATAGTTGTCGCATGGAACTCGCAATGAATATTACTTTTTGA
>JBAXGL010000231.1:0-4246 GCA_037139375.1 Bacteroidales bacterium
CCTTTGAGCGTGTTGGTCGATGGGAAACCACCGCCAAGGTCGATGTATTGAATTACTTTATTGAATTTTTCTTTAATTTTCCATGTTAGTTCGCACAAGTTGGTAGCGGCAACGGCATAAGCCGATGGTGCAAGCATAAAAGTGCCAATGTGGCAATGTAAACCTACCAAATCGAGGTTGTTTGAGTTGATGATGCGGGTGATGGCATTCCATGCTTGACCGTTTTCGAAGTTGAACCCAAAGCGATCCCATTTAGGGTAAATGCCGGTGTCCATATTGATACGAATCGCCACGCGTGGACGAAGGTTGTGCTCTTCGCTCAACTTAATTAACGAATAGAGTTCGTCGAAATGGTCGATGTGTATCAACGAATTGTTGCGAGCTGCAGCTACCAGTTGTTCGTCGGTTTTATCAGGTCCGTTGAAGATAATTTTGCTACCAGGAACACCATTCCCTAATGCTTTTTCGTATTCGAAACCCGATACAACTTCTGCCCACGAGCCTTCTTGGTGAAATACTTGACAAACGGCGTTCATGTAGTTGGTTTTGTACGACCACGCAAACTGCACTTTCGGATAGCGCGTTTTGAAGATGCGTGTGGCATTCTGGTAGTTGCGGCGAATCTGTTTTTCGGACAGCACAAACAGTGGCGAACCATACTCTTTGATGAGGCTTTTTACCGGCACACTTTCGATGTGAGTTACGGGTTCGTACTCGGTGCGTGTTCCAAATTTATTCATCAGACCCGTGTTCATTTTCTTGATGATTGGTCTTTCGTATCTTAGCTTTTCCATGATTATTTAAGTTATAAGTTTTACGTATTACGTTGTAAGTTTAATTGGCTTATTAGCATATTGGCACATTAGAGTTCTCCTGTTCCCGATATTTGTTGAAATTCCCTGATGTCGGTGATCAAATCCCACGCATAGCGGACGAATATTTTGCCCACTTCGTAATCTTTGAAAGGCGCCACCTTTTGTCCCAATGCCATTTTCACGAGCGACGCCGGTTGGTTTTGTCCTGCGGCTGCTGTCAAATAGATCCAGGCAGGGAAACGTGGATTCACTTCCATTATGTAAGGTTTGCCGTCAGCTGTTTGCATAATCTCCAATTCGCAACCGCCGCGCCATTTGGTTGCTTTGATGAATTTGCGTGCCAATTCGATGTACTGTGCATCGTCGAGCGTGATGCCTGCCCACGCTTTGCCTTTGTCGGTAATGTATAGTTTGCGCATCGGAATCACGCTGATGGTGTTGCCTTCTCCATCGCCGAGGGCAGCAATGTTTATTTCTGTGCCGTTGATAAACTCTTGCACGATAATAGGCAATCCCCATTTCGCTTGCAATTTGTAAAATGCTTTTTCGGCTTGTTCAAATGTATTGGCAATGATGGCGTCGTAAAACTTACCTTTCACCACCAACGGAAAATCTAACTCTTTAGCTGTTTCTACCAAATCTTTCACCTGAAAAATAATCTTATCAGCCGGCACCATCAATCCGTGTTTCTTGCCAAAATCGTAGAGCTTCACTTTGTCGCGAGCTTCGAATTGTTCGAGGTCGGGCAAAAACGTTGCAATGCCTAAATCTTTCAGTTTCGTGCGCAGTTTGATGAAGTTGAACAACTCGGCATCGAAGTTCGGAATTATCAAATCTAATTTCTCGATCTCGTGAATGTGCAGCAGACGACCCAGCAGCGTATCTGTGCCTGCCGATGGATAGGGGATTTGATAGGTTTTGTCCACCAAATCGTGCATATACAAGCCTGGTTCGAGTGCTTCGTACGACAAACCAATGATGCGAACATCGAGGTCTTCGCATTCGCGGATGGCACGAATCACTGCCACGCCGGGTCCCGGACTGTCGATGGCATTCAACCCTGTTACTGCGATTACTATTTTCTTCTTTTCCATAATCTTGTTTAGTCTAAGATGGAATAGTCTTTGAGTTGTGCCGCAAAATCGTCCAGATCTCTTTCGAATTGACTTTGATCGACGTCGTATTTGTTGCTGATGATCTTGGTGATTTCTTCTACTGATTTATCTTCTTTCAATAAGGCTAGAATTTCGGTGCCGATTTCGTTGGTCGAAAAGGAATCTCCCGTGCCAGGGTTAAAAATAAACCCTTCGCCGCTCGTTGCAATGTTTTTCTTGAGTTTCATAATTAATGGCTAAGTAATTGGTTTGTGATTGTGTTTCAAAGATAAGTGTATCGTTTGTGCGAAAAAAAATGATTTCAGCCAAAACCTGCTTTAGTTAAGTGGAAAGCTATTTTAGTAGTATGGATTTAGTAAAGAGGGAAGTTGCGTAATCAGTGAAAAGATGATTTCTTATTTTTATTGTACTAAAAAAGCCCCGCAAACAGGAATGCGGGGCTGAGGTGAATTTTTGCAAGCAAACACTATTAGTTTGCGCTCTTTCTACGCAACCTTTTCGGTTGATGCAGCAGTTGCATCAGTTGCATTTTTAGCTTCCTTTGCATTCTTGTTGCGCGTGCTTTTAGCCTTGATGGTCGCCAAGAATGGTGTCAAGAACTCGTTCAGTTCATTGATCAACGGCATGTAGTCGAGCGCAGGATACTTCTTGCTTGTGATTTCGATGTCGTTGAGCAAATCTACCAAAGTTTCTGCCAGAGCCAGTTTCACTTCGTTGGTTTTCATTCGCGGACGGTTCGAGCGGATGGTGTTGCGTGTATCGAATGTGCTGTCGATCTCCTGCTGCACAGTTTTCAACTGCGCTGCATAGAGCGTCAGACCTAAAACCTCAAACGCATCGGTGAACGATTGGTTAGCCTCCAAAGCATCGAGCATCAGGTGGATGCGTTCCGATTGCTTGACGCTATTTTCGTCTAAAATCTTACCCAAATACTCTTCGATAAAGGGTATCACCAGTTCCAGCTCAGCTGCGTGTGCATCTAAGCCTACTTTTTTGGCTGCTTTCACCTGTGTTTGAATAGCAGCCATCAGGTTTTTTCGCTGATTGCGCAGCGTAATCAACTTGATTGTTTTGGGATGACTCTTGTAGACATTCCGCAGGTTTTTGAGGAGGGGTACGCTCTGCACTACCAGATTGTAAGACCCATCGAGGTGTAAGGCTTGCGGATTGTATTTGGCTACAATCGCCACCACACCAGTCACTACTGCCCGAAACTCCATTTTCGGGACTCGTGAGAAAGGAATAGAAGTTAACTTCTGCATGATAAAAAAGTTTTTTTATGAAATTAATAAATGTTTTGCCGATAGTTTGTGCTTCTACTCGTGGTGTATAAGTTGTCGAACGTCCTGTTACGTTCGCGATACCTGTTATACGCTTTTTCAAAATACTCGTTACCGACCGAAGCGCACTCGTGAGTTTTCTCTTCGCTCATTTGTGCAGTTCTCATCAGGTAATTCAAATAGTGTGCCATTTTTATAAAATTTATTTCAATTTGTTTCCGAAATAGGGCTTTTTTAGTATGTCTATTATTATAAATTATTGACAATGAATATAATATCAATTCAGTAATTTAGATTCACTTCAAATTGTAATGTATCATTTAAAATATATATGTTAATGAATATGCCAAAATGGCACACATTTTTGGTGATATGTCAGCATTTTTGTGCCAAAATCAGAAAATTTGTCAGTACTTACGAATGTGTGCGCACTTTTTACATATTTTTAGATTCTCCATTTTTGTAACCCTACAACGGTCGAATATTTTTTTGAAAACGACCTTTGTAGCCCTACAAACACCTGTTTTATTTTCGAAATGTACCTTTGTAGCCCTACAAAAGCACATTTCAGATTCGATTTATACCTTTGTACCCCTACAAAAGCACAATATTTTTTTGAAACATACCTTTGTAGACCTACAAAATGCCGTTTTTATTTTCGATTGTTACCGTTGTAGGGCTACAACGATAGGTTTTTCTGGTGGATTTAATAGAAAACCAGTTGTAATGATTGGTATTTAAATCTGTTTTGGCAGTTGTATGGGCGCAAAATATTGTTTAAATTTGCGATTTACCAATTACCACCTGTAGAGACGCATAATTATGCGTCTCTACCCCCGAAACCGATTCACCACCTGTACAGACGCATGATTATGCGTCTCTACCAAAAATAAAATAAAAATATGACCACCGCGCAATACCTCGACAACATCCGCCAACGTTACAAATTGGGCAACGCCACCGAACACACCTTTCGGGGCGACCTACAGCAACTGATCGAAAGCCTCGTGCCCGACATCAGAGCCACCAACGAACC
>JBAXGL010000232.1:0-4242 GCA_037139375.1 Bacteroidales bacterium
TTATTCAAAGAAAGACTAATTTGTCTTTGTTGGTTTTTTTGACACTCTTTTTTAGCTGTCAGAAAACAGAGTTGACACAGTCGAATGATAAGGTGAATGTGCCAGTCAATTTTAATTTTGAGACAACTCGCGATTTAAATTTGTCATTGACCGTGAAGGATTTTCAAGATGCATCTGTTATGGGAGTTGTGTGGAATATATATTATACAGATCCCTATGATTCGGCTAGTAATATTTCAGCAGACGCAAAAGAGGTTTCAACAATTATGTCTGGGTACGATGGCGTTGCTAAAACAATACTCGATATTCCAGATCACATTTCTAAGGTCTACATTACAACTAGTTATCCTGGTTACCCTACACCTCTTGTGTTTGATGTGAATAATACTGCGATTAACTATACTGTTTATCCTGCTGGACATGCAGGTAATCTATTGAAATCAGTGATGTCAGACGGGTCTGAAAACTTTAAACCGACTTTGTTGTATGATAATGTTTACAGCTTAGGTTCATTTGATTCCCAAGGGCTTCCTGCTTATAAAGAACCTACAAGAGATATTATCTCGCAAGCCTTTAAGGCAAATATTGCTACCTCATTGCCAGAATACAGACATTTGCCAACGAGTGTAAATAAGAGCTTTTTGGATGATGCGTCAAAAGCAAATATTTTACTTACGGACAAATGCGAAGTCTGGTTAACATTTGTAACAGAGGGTGCTGGCTTTAGAAATTCGCTCGGGTATTTTTATTATCCAACTAACACAGTTCCAGGTAAGGAGACAGATATTAAAACAAAATACATTGTATTCCCTAATAGTTCGTTGGTCAATTCAAGTGGAAGTCTTGTAGAAGGTGATAAAGTAAAATTGCAATATTACGACGAATCAACAAAAACTTGGTCATATGTATTTCCTGCAAATTACACGATTAGTTGGTTTATTGTCCCAAATGGATTTACAAATGTTAGTGCAATCGGCAAAGTATCAATTCCTTCAGGCTATAAAACATTGTACTCGATAGCTGCGTTAAACCCATTAGCATTACAGCAATCTATTATACTGTATGATGATACAGAACAGAAAATGTTGATAACTTTTGAAGATACGCAGCGCAATGTTGCAGGTACTGCAGGGGATGAAGATTTTAATGATGTTGTTTTTTATGCAAAAGCAAATCCAATTACGGCCATTAATATCGATCATTTTAATAAAATCATTTCTGCCAAAGATACCGATGGAGATGGTGTTACAGACTCTAATGATGAGTTTCCGAATGATCCTAAAAGGGCATTTAAGGCATATTATCCTGCCAAAGATACCTGGGGAACATTGGCTTACGAAGACAAGTGGCCAGAGCGTGGCGATTACGATTTCAACGATGTAATTGTCGATTATCAAACGACTATTGTGAAAAACGCCAGTGGTGCGGTTGTTGATGTGAATACTAACTATCGTTTCAGAGCTGCAGGTGCATCATATCAAAATGCATTTGCTGTTCAATTCGAAACTCCTGCATCAAATATTGAAAGTGTAACTGGAAATCTTCTTTCTGGAGGTTTATTTAATGTAGATGCAAACGGTGCCGAAAGTCATCAGACAAAAGCGGTTATTCCAGTAAGTGATAATATCAATGCGCTTTTTGGAGGAAAAACAATGGTGAATACAGTGCCTTCCTCAGCTAAAGTTCCTTTTGTGACAATTCTTGTCAATGTGACATTCAAAACTCCTGTAGATCTGTCAACCTTAGGAGGAGCGCCTTATAATCCGTTTATTGTGGTAGACAAACAGCGGGGAACTGAAGTTCATTTACCTGGCAAACAACCAACCGATTTGGTTAATTTAAAATTGTTAAGCACAGGAATAGATTTGACCAATTTTGATAAAAAACTATTTTATGTGGCAGATCAGTCTTATCCATGGGCATTGCACATCCCGACATTATTTGACTACCCTGTTGAGCAAAATGCCATCGATAATGTATTTTATAATTTTGGCAAATGGGTAACCAGTGGAGGTGCGCTTTATCCAGCTTGGTATCAGAATAATTCTGATAATGCTAATCAATCATTGATTTATAAATAATGAAATTTTAAATCTAAGATTATGAAAACAATTAAGCTTAGAGAATTAAGCCAATTCTGCATCAGATTGAGTATAGCTTTGTCCATTCCTATATTTTTGGTGGGATTCAATTCATGTCAGAAAACGGATATTACAGCGTTCAAAGACAATGTGATGGTTCCTGTTAATTTTAAGTTTGAAACCACACATTCAATAGATTTCACCTTAAAAGTAAAAGACGTTGATAATGTGTCTGTGAGGGGTGTTGTTTGGAATGTATATTATGCAAATCCAATCGATTCGACAGGAACTGTCTCTGCCAATGCAAAAGTTGTATCTACGTTTATAACTGATTATTATGGGCAATCAAATACTATTCTTGAAATCCCTGATCATGTTTCGCAGATTTATTTAGTGACAAGTTACCCAGGATATCCGTCACCACTTATTTTTGATGTAAATAGTTCGAGTATTAACTATACAGTATACCCAGCAGGTCATCCTGGTAATCAGTTGAAATCGGCTACAGACGATTCTCAATTTAAACCAAGCGTTTTGTACGACAATGTTTACCTTATGGGTTCACTCGGTTCACTTGGAGTCCCAACTTACATTGAGGCAACCAGAGATAAGATTTCGCAAGATTTCAAGAACAATATCAATGCTTCACTTCCAGAACGAGTTCATCTACCATTAGGAGTCAACAAGAGTTTTTTGGAAGATGCGACCAAAGCAAATATCCAATTGATTGATAAATGCGAAGTATGGATAACATTTGTGACTGAGGGTGCAGGTTATCGAAATGTTTTGGGCTATTTTTATTACCCAACCGATAATCCTCCTAAAACAGCTTCAGACATCAAAAAACGTATCATTGTTTTTCCAAATACCTCGCTATCGGGATCAGGCGGAGGATTGGTGGAAGGTGATAAAGTGAAACTAAAGTATTACGATGAAGAAGCGAAGGCGTGGGGTGATGCATTTCCTGCAAACTACACCATCAGTTGGTTTGTGATGCCTGATGGATATCCGAATATTGCGAATAAAGGTCTTAATGGCGAGAAATACCCACCTTTGTATACGATTCCCGCATTGAACTCTCCTACATTTCTTCAACAAACGGTGATTCTTTACGACGAAAAAGAGCAAAAAATGCTCATTGGATGCGAAGATACACAACGAAATGATAAAGGAACAGCTGGCGACGAAGACTTCAACGATGCGGTCTTTTATGCAACGGCCAATCCGATTACTGCTATCAACATTGAACATTTTAATAAAATCGTCGTGCCAATTGATACCGACAAGGATGGCGTGTACGATGCAAGTGACGAATATCCAAATGATCCTAAACGTGCTTTTAAATCGTATTATCCAGCCAAAGACACATGGGGAACACTTGCGTATGAAGACAAATGGCCTGAGCGAGGTGATTATGACTTCAACGATGTCGTTGTAGATTACAATACCACAATTGTAAAAAATGCGAGTGGACTAGTATTGGATGTCAATACCAATTATCGCTTCAGAGCTGCAGGAGCTTCTTATCAGAATGCATTTGCTGTGCAGTTTGAAACAGCGGCAGACAATGTAGAAAGCGTAAGCGGAGCAGTGCTCGCTGGTGGCGTGTTCAATATAGGAGGTAATGGCTCGGAATTGAATCAAACTAAAGCAGTTATTCCAGTAAGTGATAATATCAATGCCCTCTTTGGAGGAAAAACGATGGTGAATACCATACTTGGTAATCCGAGTTTTCCCTACGTGACATTGCCCGTAAACGTCACTTTCAAAACACCAATAGACTTGTCAACATTAGGTGGTGCTCCTTACAATCCATTCGTTGTAGTTAACCGACATAGGGGAACAGAAGTTCATTTGCCAGGCAAACAACCAACTGACTTAGTAGACATGAAGTTATTGGGGACTGGATTAGACTTGACTAATTTTGATAAAAAACTATTTTATGTGGCAGATCAGTCATATCCATGGGCTTTACACATTCCTCAATTGTTTGATTATCCATCAGAACAACAAGCTATAGATGTTGTATTTTACAATTTTGGAAAGTGGGTGACAAGTGGTGGAGCATTCTATCCGGCTTGGTATCAAAATAATTCTGATAATGCCAATCAATCATTGATTTATAAATAAAATTTGATGTAACTTTGATGCCAAGATTCAT
>JBAXGL010000233.1:0-4236 GCA_037139375.1 Bacteroidales bacterium
ACACCAAACCACATAGACGGTGTATCCAACACTTTCAACTTGATAGTTTCACTTTCAATCAAAGTATTCACTACCAAAGGAATAAAAAATTCTGCTTTGATATTTGATTCGTTTTCTTTTAAGAACTCGATAAAGAATTTCTCAGAATAATCGAAATAATCAGGTGTAAATCCCCACATATTCATCGAAACCGGCGTATTGTCGTTAATAGAAACAAACTCACCTGCTTCGTCTTTGTATTTCACAATGCCATCGATACGCTCAATATGAGTACGCTCAACAACAGTAGTGAGGTAGCTCTCACTATTCACCTCGCAAATACCACGTGCCACAGAACCACTTTCAGACAAAGTATTTCCTACACGGTATCCAATCATACAATATTCATCTTTCTTTCCACCCATCTCTTTGAGAGAATCTGCTAGGATAGAAAAACTTTCGCGACCATAGAAATCATCTGCATTGATAACAGCAAACGGCTCTTTGATCACATCCTTACCCATCAATGTTGCATGGTTTGTTCCCCATGGTTTCACTCGTTCAGGATTTAAAGTAAAACCTTCTGGCAAATAATCTAATTCTTGAAAAACCAATTCGACTGGAATAACGTTTTCGTATTTGTTGATGATTTTGGTGCGAAAGTCGTTCTCAAAACTGTGACGAATAACAAATACCACTTTACCAAAACCGGCTCTCACAGCATCATAGATAGAATAATCCATAATGGTTTCTCCGTTTGGCCCTAGTCCGTCCAATTGTTTAAGTCCACCATAACGGCTTCCCATACCGGCGGCCAGAACAAATAATGTAGGCTTCATACTGTATAATTTAGTTATTTAATAAATGTACGCTTGATACAAAAAACGGCGTAAAGGTAATGAATTTTCAACAGTTAGAACAAGTAAGAAGTGAATAAATTTTGCTACTTTTGCCCAATTAATGGTTCTACTAATGAGTTACAAAGAAATTATATATTCAAAAAACGTAGTTGAATTCGTCACGGTAGGTGTTGAATTTTGCCTTCTGTTGGAGCGTGCAACCGAACATTCGCGTGCAGAATTCATTGACAAGGCAGTCAAAATATTGCCCCTACTTTATTTGAAAGCCACCTTATTACCCGATGTGATTGCCGAAAGTGATGAGTTTATCGAAGAATTTGTGAGCGAAGAGGCTTATGCCATGACTGTTAACACGATTGCTGATGTACTAAAAGACAAAGACGATTACCTCGAAACCTTTCATCCCGATATGAAATACAGCGACACGCCAGTGCTTGCATCTATTTCGGAAGATTTGGCTGACATTTATCAAGATATGAAAAACTTTGCATCCACATTTAGCATCGGTCACGAACTCTCCATGCACGATGGGCTGGCTATTTGCAAAGAGAATTTCGGTAATTTCTGGGGCCAAAAACTATTGAACGCTCTAGGTGCATTGCATCATCTGAGGTTCAACCCTGAAGAAAATGAGGATTTCGAATCAGAGGAGCTACCCGATACGGATTGGTTAAAATAAAGATATTAGAATAAAGATATTTGTTATTCGAACTAAAATTGACATGCTTTGATACATTCACAAATCACAAAAGAAGAGGTAAATGCCTTACCAACAGTTGTTTTCGAAGGACGAATTATCACAATTCAAACGGTAGAAGAGGCAGACAAGGCGGCTGCTTATCTCTCTGGATTCCCTACCATTGGATTTGATACGGAAACTCGCCCATCATTCAAAAAAGGCGACAATCACAAAGTGTGCCTTCTCCAACTCTCGACAGACGACACATGTTTTCTCTTTCGTTTAAACACAATTGGATTACCTTTATCCATTGTGAAACTGCTCAAAAACGAGAAAATTCTAAAAATTGGACTTGCAATTCGCGATGATTTCAAAGCCCTCAATCATTGGCACGCTTTTACACCAAAAGGTCAAATCGAACTTCAAACATTTGTGAAAGATTTCAACATACAAGACAATAGTCTTCAAAAGATTTTCGCAATTCTTTTTCAACAAAAAATATCAAAAAGTCAACGTCTCACCAACTGGGAAGCCGATATACTCACCGATTCGCAAAAACAATATGCAGCCACTGACGCTTGGGCTTGTTATCGAATCTATCAGGCACTTAATAATGAATACAACGAAGATTAGCGTCTGAATTAGCATCTTCTATTTCAAGAAACAAAAAACCTTCTACCTCTCAAATAGAATGATCAATAGTCATTCTGAAATGAAACATACAAATATGAATTACAAAAAAATTATTTTAAAACCAGGCAAAGAATCATCGTTGCAACGTTTTCACCCATGGATTTTCTCTGGAGCAATTGCCGAAGCCGAAGGTTCACCCGAAGAAGGTGAAATTGTAGAAATCTTAACATCAAAAAAAGAGTTTATCGCCATTGGACATGCACAAATAGGAAGTATTGCTGTGCGGGTTTTGACTTTCGAACAAGAAGAAATAGACACATCGTATTGGCTAAAGCAACTCAAAGCAGCGTTCGAAATGCGTAAAGCCATCGGATTAGTTGCTGGCGAAAAGAACAACTCCTACCGCCTTGTACACGGCGAAGGCGACAATCTACCGGGGTTAATCATCGACATTTATGCAGAAACAGCGGTAATGCAGGCACACTCGCCGGGCATGCACTTTGCCCGCACGGAATTGTCGGAGGCGTTGCAAACTGTGATGGGTAATGAACTCAAAAACATCTACTATAAATCCGAAACGACACTACCCTACATGGCTGATTTAGGTCAGGAAAACGGGTATCTGTTTGGTGGTGCAAATGCAAGCACAATTGCGATTGAAAATGGTCTAAAGTTTCATGCAGATTGGCTAAAAGGCCAAAAAACGGGTTTTTTCATCGACCAACGCGACAATCGCGCTTTACTCGAAAAATATTCGAAAGGTCGCCGTGTATTGAATATGTTTTGCTACACAGGCGGATTTTCATTTTACGCACTGCAAGGCGATGCTGCAGTAGTACATTCGGTAGATAGCTCTGCCAAAGCCATTGAGTTAACAAACAAAAACGTGGAACTCAACTTCCCGAACGACCCTCGCCACGAGGCCTTTGCAGAAGATGCGTTCAAATTTCTCGACAAGATGGACGAGAACTACGATTTGATAATTCTCGACCCACCGGCATTCGCAAAGCATAAAAACGTATTGCGAAATGCACTGCAAGGATATCAAAAAATCAATGCACGAGCATTCAAAAAGATCAAACCAGGCGGCATTCTGTTCACATTTTCATGTTCGCAGGTTGTCAGCAAAGAGCTTTTCAGAACAGCCATCTTTAGCGCAGCTGCTCAAGCCGGACGCAAAGTCAGAATTCTCAATCAATTGACACAACCCGCCGATCATCCTATTAACATTTATCATCCCGAAGGTGAATATTTGAAAGGCTTGGTTCTATACGTGGAGTAGTTGTGACAAAAGAGTTACAATTCTGCAACTATGTCATTACATTATGTCATTCATAATACCATATTTATGTCATTTTTCAAATAAAGACCGTAATAAATGACATATTACTGTTAATTAATTATAATTTAATACATTTTGTCAGCAGAAAATTTGCAGGGAAAATATTTTGCTCTATCTTTGCAATATGTTTTTCATGGTTTAGATTTTTAAGGTTAATAAAAAGGTTGAGGTTGTCGTGATGACAACCTTTTCTGTTTTAATTAAGTTCCTTCAATTTTTCTTCTCAAATGATTTAATTCCACACATTTCGAAGCTTTTCGCAACCTTAATCCGAAAGAGTACATTAATATTTCTAAATTTCCATAATTATCGAAGCCTTTTGGGGTCGTAACCCAAAAATGTTTCTATTTTTGCATCTCTTAAATTAAGTAATTAACATTCACTATTCCAAAGCTTAAAATGAAAATAAGAAAACTGCTTCGTTTATCGTTTCTTTCTCTTGTCCTTGTACTAGGATCGTGTGTAAGCGACAGCACCGTTAATAGTGATACTACTCTTTCTTCTGATGCTGAAATCAAATCATTTAGCTTGGCTGCAAATACCAATGTAACTACAAATCTCGACAAAGTTTTTTTTACTATCGATCAGCAAAATAATTTAATATACAATGCTGATTCAATCGCTTTTGACTCAAAAATAAAGAATCCATTGAATCTGCTTACCAATATTACGTTTGCTGCGGCTTCTAAGGTGATGATTAAACTAGAAGACGGTACAAGCAAAACATACCAAACAACTGATTC
>JBAXGL010000234.1:0-4225 GCA_037139375.1 Bacteroidales bacterium
AACAACAAGCCAATCTTTTTAATAGGATGGAAAAAGTCAAAACTAAATGGATTGAGTTTATTCAAATTAGTTTCTTAAGTGCAGATTTTAAAGAAAAATACATCCACCTTTTAAACGAAAGATTTTCAAGAATAAATAACCTCTAACATTATCCATCAAACGATAAAATTGAAAGTAACCCTAACTCATTTTTGCCCAACCGTTTTGCCCAACAATTTGCCCGATTTTGAGCAATTATGAGGATGAAACCCTAAAACTACTATTCGAAAATAGAAGAGGATAAAACGGTCATAACCCCCTAAATCAAAGGGTTTTATGCAAATATTAAACAGATAATATAATCTAATCCGGAAGAGAAATAACCCAAATACCTTCACCCGGCTCTGGGTACTGCAAACCCCTCTTAATCATTTGATTTTGAGGGGTTTATTTTTAAATGTTGGGCAAATAAACACGATTTGCACGACATTTGCACAAGAATCTGCACGAAAATGGTTGTTGTTCTTCTTTTTTTACTCTACTTTTTTCATTGATTGCAAATTTATTATTTATTCGCAGATAAACTTCAAGTGAACTTTTGAACAAATTATTATATATCTCCAAAAAGATATTTTCTCAATTTATCAAGACCTTCTTTAAATTTTAAAGGGTTTGTTTTGCTCAAAGTTTGGATATTTTTCAACTTCCATTGTATAGCAGGGTAATCACTCAAATCACCTGCACAACATTTTCCCCATTCGGGACTCCCATTCTCAAATGAAAGTAAGAATTCCCTATCTATGTTTGTTAGGTTTTGATTGACTTTTTCTATTAAATCTTTTCGTGTTGCTTCAAAATCTGCATAATCAAATGGCACATCAGACATTCCTTTAAACTGATTTTCAAGAGCTTGTTTCTGATCTATTGGATTCGGTTGTAGAGATTCAATAAGTGGTTTGTCGCTTCCCAACAAATAGAATATCAAACCATTCTTCACATCTGCAAATGATTCTATTTCCATGTACTTATAATCAAAAAGGTCGCGAGGGTGTTGACGACCTAATGCCGCAGCTATTTTCCCACCGTATAATAATGAAAATGGAACTACTCTTGCAACACAAGTCATTTTAAACTCCTCTTTAGCCTTCTTACAAAGTTCTTTTTCTTCAACATCGCCAATGATACCCCGTTTGATACCATTCACCTCAATTTTCACAGTTGCCCCACCATAAGTACACAACAATTTCCATATTGCAGGTTTATGAATGATACGAATGCCCGGAATGGCTTTTTCGATCTGCTGTTTTAAGGTAACCAAATGATTGTTGATTTCTTGTAAACTTTCTTCTCTGGTTTTAATGGGAAGGTAAGTCAAATCAATATCAACCGAATAACGAGGCATGTTTTTTACAAATAGATTGATAGCTGTACCTCCGTGAACTGCAAAATCTGGGGTCTTATAAATCGTTGGCATAATCCGAATTAAAAGAGCCACTTGCTTTCGATATATTTCATTCATATTCGTACAATTCTTTTGGTATGGTTATCATGTATTCAGAGAGGTAAACCCCTTTGTCTGCCAACTGTCGCTTCCCTTTCCCTAAATTAATCTGACTCCTATCTAACTTTCCAAACCATTCATGTCCGGCTTTTTCAGCCATATATAAGAATAATCGCTTTACTTTTAAATTATCGGCATTTTCCAACAACCGTTGTACAACTTCAGCTCTCAATGTTGTAAGTTGTTCCATAATGTAAAATAAATCCATATAAGCATATTGATTAGGTGCCAATAGCAGGCATTCAAGAAATGCTTGTTCTGGAACAGAAGCTAATACTTGACAATCCCCTTTTTTGAACATCGCTAATTGGGATGTTTTGAAAATTTTTGTGGAGAAGAATTTTATTTCATATTCAAAATCAGTATTTACCATCCAATATGGAACTTTATCCTCTTTTGGATGTCCAATCATCAAAACAGGCTTTCCCATTGGAACAAAATGGTTGAATCCTGATAGCTCTAAAGCAGAATGAGCGCCCACATAAAATTCTTTATCCAGCTGACTATTATAATTGGATAGAGCTGTATAAAAAGACAGTTTATCCCCTGTCCTATACATAACTCCTTTGGATAAAAAAGATAACCACCCTGATTTACGGTATTGCTGCATTAATTGATCTGAATATCCATTTTTTATCAACCAGGAAGAAAATAAAAGTCCTCCGGTTTGCCAATTTTGCAGCAATTGGTTTATTTTAGTTCTTTTTTCTATATTCATAATATATAATAAAGGAATAAACTGAACCACAAAAGTAAATTATATTATTTATTTCAACAAATAATTTCAGTGTTTATTTGCTCCACATCGCAATTTTAGTTCAATATGGTTGCCAATTATATAGTTCAACTATAGATTATAGAAATTATTCAAACTATAACCCTCACTTTCTCTTATCCTTTGCCCTACTTTCAAATGCAACCAGATTGAACATGTCACCGATACAGAGGCGCAAATATAGCTGTTGGAATAATTCTGGCTCAGATTCTGATGATGAAAGTTTGGTGGAAGCATTGCAGCTTAAAACCGCAACAGCTCATACGCCTCTTTTATCTCTTCATCTTTCAATCCCAAGTAACGTTTGGTTATTCCCATATTAGAGTGATTGAAAATTTCCATCAATTTAATAAGAGCCATCTCTGAATTCTCTCCACTCAGTTCAAAAATCTGTCTTCCGAAAGTTTTGCGTAGGCTGTGGCAGGAAAAGTTTTTAACACTGAGTTTATATGTTGCTTTGATCTCCTTCAACATCACGTTTAGTCGTTGTGTGGAGTAAACACACTTTTTCTGACTGACAAACACATACGGAAAACCAACTGGATCTATTATTTGATGACAATTTAATATGTGCTGTTTTAGTTGAGCACTTATGTTGATGACTCGTTTTTTCTTGGTTTTCTTCTCAACAATAATAATTTCATCGACATTTAATATTTGTTCCCATTTTAAAGCCGTAAGATCGGATACACGCAATCCCCAAAAACAACCCAATGCAATAAACAGAGACATTTTGTATTTTTCGTCTTTGAATAGTTTATGTACCAAATTCAACATTTGGTCCCATTCCAAATAATCTGCTGTTGTTGTTGAAAATTTCTTCGACATAATATACTTGTTTTGTATTTTCTTAATTGAGTCAGAAAATTCACTTTTGTTTCTAATTATCAATAGTGAATATTTGATTTTTATCTTTGGTGAAAATTTTACCTAAATCGCTGATTATCAGCAGAACGCTCACTTTCTATATAAGTGAATATTTTTTGATGAGTTTAAAATAAAACAGGAGTTGCTACTTCTCCTGTTTGTTGTGATTATTGGCATTTTTCTGTTATTGTCGCTTTTTACACTCTTTGAGAAAAATCATCCATACAAATCCTCGTGCTTGCAGTTCGGAGACAATCCAAGTATCAGGTGAGACTAGGTCAAATGGATCAATTTCTCTGAGTTCTTCCACGATTGGCAATAGCTCTGGTTTGATTGCCTGTTCTATCTCATCCAGATAGGAGGGATATTGAATAATAAATTGAAGTGCATCCATATCAAATAGTTTGGTCGTTGTTATTCTCAAATCCATATTCTTGATTGACGCGTGCATTGTAGTTATTTACTCGCTCGACATGTCTATCAATCGTATCGACTAATTCATCTATGTAGACTCCAGTTAAGGTATTTCTCACTTCATTCACTTCTGTAAAGAAAGTCAGGTCAAAGAGGTCTGATCCTTCGTTGTAAATTATCTGCACTTGTCCTTTCAATATAAAACCATTGACCGAAAACTTCAATCCTTGCTTTATCACAATTGGGGAGTGGAACCCCCAAGACATAAGGATGGTGGGTTGTGTAAGAAGAATACGGTAGATGTATTTACTCATATCGTAGTCTGCTAGTGTAATATCATTTATTGGGTATTCCATTGTTTCTTTTTGTATCTATTATTGTTTCTTGAATATTGTTGTGCTTCTTCCTGCTCTTCTCTTTCTGTGTTTATATTCATTCTCATCGGAATCTGTTCATCATCTTCTTGAATGACTTTTTGATTTTGGATAACGTGAATGATTTGGCTGCTCGGCTTTCGCAACAAATACAATGATGATGAGTTGTCGATATTGGGGTGTAGAAGCTGGCAGAATCGCCAAGTAAAATAGTCATTGCTTTAGTGGTCAAACCAATTGT
Organism: Bacteroidales bacterium; assembly: GCA_037139375.1. Lineage (GTDB taxonomy): Bacteria > Bacteroidota > Bacteroidia > Bacteroidales > UBA7332 > CAXXIC01. Next base: position 4,212 of record JBAXGL010000234.1, read on the forward strand.
CATATCTTCGACTA
>JBAXGL010000235.1:0-4195 GCA_037139375.1 Bacteroidales bacterium
TGAAAAATAGTATAAAGCTTTTGGTTTTGATGGCAATATCTTCTTTTGTTTGGTCTTGCACCAACGAAGATATTCGGGTAACTTACCCTAAATCTATGCCGTCAATCGACACAGCACGGGTGACTGAAACACAGATCAAGTATGGCGACACCATTCACGTGCATGTGGCAGTATCAGACAATGTTGCTCCTTTATCTACGGTTGAGTTGAAAGTGGTTGTTAATAATGAGGTTATAGTACACGAATCGATAAGAACAAAGGGAAACAGTTCAAGTTTCGACCGTAAATACAGAGTTCCTTTTGTCGCAAACAGACCCGATAATGCAGCAGTGAAAGTTTATCTAAGTTCAATCAATGTAGAAGGTTATACCAAAGACTCGATTGTAAATACCACTATTGCCAAAAGGCCGGTCATTACAGATTTATATATAGTGCCCGATTTGGTGGCAGGAGCAACAGTTAACACAACTACGTACAAACTGACGTTGATAGATGCAGCTAACTTAATATACAAAGGTACTGGGTTGAACTATACAACATCGTTTAATTACAAAATTGCCACAAAAATGACGGCGTTCAAACGCATAGACTGGTCTGGTTTGGTGTTTGGCAAAGTCGGCGATGGAATTGGCGTGGTAACAAGTGCGACAGATCCTTCACTCAATGCTACCGATGGTACTTTGGTGGGCATTTCTGAATTCACATTTGACGCATTGAAGTTTACAGCAAAAGTTGGAGGCAAACTTCTCGAACCAGTGAAAACGCTTGATATTAATACCGATTTGCAACTCAATCCTATTTCATTAGGAGAGCCAACGGGTTTCAGTGGTGGAAATATTTACTTTGGCGAAGGTGTTGAAGTTACATTCACAGGCATAACAGGAACTTTGTCTAATAGTATTTCTCCTGATTATTTTCAGGTAACAGGTGCTAATACTGCAAAATTCCTTGGGAAGACAGGTTTATATAAAGCATATTTTCTGACGACTGCTGGATATTTGTACATAGAACCTCAACCAGAAGCTATTTATCCAGATGCAATTTGGATATGTGGTGCCGGATTTGGTCGTCCGCAACAAAATCCATTTCCAACATTAACCGCCACGCCATGGAATTGGAATAGTCCTTTGGAATATGCACCTTGTCGTTTAGTTTCCACGGGAGTTTATCAGGTTACAATCTATTGCAACAATACTGCCACAACGAAGGTAAATGGAGGTCTTAACTTTAAATTCTTCGATAAACGAGGATGGTGGGATGGACACGAACAATTATCTACAAGCTATACTGTTTCTCCTCCTTTATCGGCAAGCTCTGTTGTCGGCGATGTTGGAAATACGGTTGGTTTGAGTAGTGCACCGTTTGAAGGTATCTATCAAATCACTCTGAATCAGAATGATAAAACCATTAAAGCGGTCAAATTGAATTAATATTTAACAGGTTCGGGATAAATGAATCTCGAACCTGAAAATAAATGAATAACACCAACCCATGTTGAAAAATAAATTTCTGTTTGTATTAACCGCTTTCATGAGCATGTCTTTATTTGCCTGTAAGACAGAAGAACAAATAACTCCAGTTATTCCTCCATCTGTTAATAAAGATGTCGATGTGTATGTGACAACGACTAATAAGTCGATGCTATTTACTAGTATTCCGCTTAGTTTCAACACCACTCCAAACATGGCTGTCGAAACCACTATCATGATGAGTCCGGCTGATATCTATCAAGAAATTGATGGATTTGGAGCCGCAATTACTGGATCAACGTGTTACAATCTATTGAAGATGAGCGCTGCCAATCGTGCAAAATTGCTCAAAGAAACGTTTGATCCAACTACAGGAATGGGATTCAGTTATATTCGAATTTCAATCGGATGTTCCGACTTTTCTTTAGACGAATACACATGCTGTGACACACCAGGAATTGAAAATTTTGCCATTCACGATTTAGATAAACGCGATTTGTTCCCTATTCTCAAAGAAATCTTGGCAATTAATCCGAATCTGAAAATTCTCGGTTCGCCTTGGACTTGTCCGCGGTGGATGAAAGTGAACAATCTGACCGACAAGCAACCTTTTAATTCATGGACAAGCGGACAACTCAATCCGATTTATTATCAAGACTACGCACTCTATTTTGTCAAATTCATTCAAGCCATGAAGGTTGAAGGTATTTCGATTGATGCTATTACCATTCAAAACGAACCATTAAATAGAGGAAACTCAGCTTCGTTGTATATGACTTGGCAAGAGCAAGCCTCTTTTATTAAAAGTGCCTTGGGTCCAAAATTTGCCGACGCAGGTCTGAATACTAAAATTGTAGTTTTCGACCATAATTACAACTACGATAATATTTCCGATCAATTGGGTTATCCAACAAAAATATATTCTGACCCCGATGCCTCTCGCTTTGTTGATGGAGCCGGGTATCATGCTTATGGAGGTGATAAAAGTGAGATGATGAATGTGCATAATGCGAACCCGAGTAAAAATCTTTATTTCACCGAAATGTCTATTGGGACTTGGAACTATCCCCAAAATGGCGATTTGAGTGAACTGATGTGGAGTATGCGCGAAATTGGTATTGGGAGTCTGAATAACTTTTGCAAATCTGTCATTGTTTGGAATTTTATGCTTGACGAAAAAGGTGCTCCCTATCGCCCGGGTGGTTGCAATACGTGCTACGGAGCGGTGGATATTAGCACGAAAGATTATGCTACGTTGGATAAAAAATCACATTACTATTTAATCAGCCACTTGTCTAAAGCTATTTCTGCTGGCGCAAAACGAATAGGAACGGTCGGATTTCAAACGTCGGGATTATATTATACTGCCGTCGAAAATAAAGATGGAACTTATGGCGTAGTGATGCAAAACGAGACCGACAAATCAATCAAACTCACCTTAGCTGACGATTTGCATTCGTTTGGATTTATTATGCCATCGAAAAGTGTAGCCTCGTTTCGTTGGAAAAAATAAGTATCCAAGTCATTGCGAAGGTGATTTTGCTGATTTGAGTTCGGCGTAAACTCTTAATTGGTGGGAGTGATTGAGATAATTTAGTTTTGCCCAAAATATTCGTTCGTTGACATATTTATTGACTCTGTCTTGACTTACACATTAATTCACAAAATAAGTCTTGATTTATGTGCATTTCATCCTGTTTATTCTGCAATTCGTCCGTATTATCTTTGTCGAAAATTAGATATTAAAGATATTTGTTACTCAATAAAAGGCTTTTGAACTCATAAAATCCGATAATGTATTTTCAATGTAAAATAGTTGAGTAAATATTTGGAATTAGATATTATTATAGTTATTTTTGTTTTTATATTATTAATCCTTTAATTAAATCTGTTATGAAAAAGTTCTTCAATTATGCAATTGCTCTATTGAGCATGTTTGCCTTAGCGCAAGCCGCTTCGGCTATTACATTTAGTGTTACAGTGCCAAGTCCTACTTATCAGTGTTGGGTAGTTGGTAATTTCAACGGTTGGGACAATGCCAAAAACCAAATGACCAAAGTAGATGCAACACATTACACTCTCACTATTCCAGAAGCCGATTTCAAAGATCAAACCGTTACTTCAGCAAACATTAAGTACAAATATTTGAGTGGACCTGGCGATTGGGGTTTTGTTGAAAAAGATTCAGTTGGTAATGAAATTTCTGATCGTAACTACGCAGCATCTGATATTGTGAAAAAATGGGCAATAGTTTACAATCCAACAATACCTGCAATGCCTAAATTTGTAACAATTAATGCTTTAGTTCCTGTTGCTGTTAAACAACTTTATATTGTAGGAACTTTCAATAACTGGACGTTACCTACTGATTCGACGATGATGACACAAATTGATTCAACGGCTGATGGTAAGGTGTTTACCAAAAAACTTTGGACTGCTGACGCCAACAAATTGGCTTATAAATTTTGCGCAGGACCAGCTTGGGATTATCAACAAACTTCAACTCAAAATATTGTTTTTCCTGCCGCTGAGTTTGCATCTGCTGACGTGGTTACAGCATTCAATAAAATTTACGACCCTTCTAAATTGGGTACAGTAGTTATCAATGCAGTTGTTCCTGCAGGTACCGACACTTGTTGGATTCAAGGTAGTCTTTTCGGTTGGAATATGGCAAATGCACAAAAAGGTGTTAAAAACAACGATGGCTCTTACACATTCACTGTAAA
>JBAXGL010000236.1:0-4193 GCA_037139375.1 Bacteroidales bacterium
CCGTTGTAAAGTTTAAAGGTCACTTTTCCATTCCAACTCGAGCGCCATTGCGGCAGTACGAAGTTAAATCCGTAGATGGTTGTCTTTTTGGCAGTAATAAACCGCTCGGCAAACTCTTTTGATTGAAGTGAGTTTTGACCGAAAACAGGACCTGAATTTCCTTGAGACAAACGACTTATCCCAAATTTCTCATTACTTCCTATGTTGGTCATTCTCAGACATACTGAATCTGGATAAGGATTATATCCATCCAATTGCGAATTTCCTCTATTATTAGGGTCAAGCCAATTTTTCAATTGTCTATTGGCTTCTGGGTAATAGGTCCAAACTTTTTGCAACGCGTAGTAAAAATCGTCATAAGGCGTAGAACAGAACGACGCACCACCAGTCAATGCTCCAATCACTCTTTTGCCCGAATCAAAAAGCGGAGAGCCGGAAGAGCCTCCTTCGGTAGTGCCATCGAGCCATGTGTCAATTTTCCAATGGATATTTGGTTCCATTGTATAGCCTAAATCGCTTCCAGTAAAGGATGTCAACTTAATATCTTTTTCAGAAGTCGCAATTTTCTTTGTTTTACTCATTGGGTGATGTATGCCAAAATAATTGGGTGAAGCTGGTGTTCCAACATTCCAACCTGCATAATATGGACGGTAATATGCGGGTGGCTTTTGTGCTAATTTTAATAATGCAACATCAATTGCCTGTTCGTTCACTACGAGTTCAGCCGATGCTAAACTCATCTCTTCTGAGCCTATAACAGCTGTTTGACAAGTTGGACTTTGATAGTTGAAGAATATAACTGTGTTTTGCGCCCGAGTTGCCGAGGTGGCGCCTCCCTCTATCGGTAAAAAACAATGTGCAGCAGATAGCAAATATGGCGTTCCATCTTGTTCGGTGTTGTTGACGAGGCAACCTGTGCAATACTCGTTTCCATTGATAATTAACAGCGTGACGGCTTGTGTCTGATCTTCGTATTTGGAATAACAAATGGCATCGCGGTGACAGGTTTGCGAACTGCTCAAAGCACCCGGTCTACCACGAGTGGTCAAGCCACGGTAGTCATGATTGACCTCGCCGATAGTTAATGAACCTTTGAATTCGGCATCAGCAGGTTCTTGGTATTCCACCACGATTTCGTCGCCATATACAGGCGAAGTTGGTAGTTTATTGTATGGATTATTATTTGCTTCGGTGAATGCTCCGATTTTGTGTGTGCGTTCACTGTTGTAAATAAACACTTTTGCTCCTTTCGGTAAGTGATATTCTGAGAAAAGAAGGTTGATAGAATAAGCCCCTTTGGAACGAATTCCACATTGCCAGACCTTTGTGCCATTAGCAGTAGTGAATCGTATACCTGAGTTGTCGGGACGAAGGTCGGCGGTGAATTTCTTGGCAAAACGTGTCGCTCGATGGTGAATTTCGGCTAATGAGTCTTCTTTGAGCATCGCTGTTGCGTCGAAAGAGTTCATCTCCACAAATAATGCGCTACTTGCATGTCGCAACATCGTTGGGGGTAGCGGTTCGCCACCTTGACTGATTTGTGCATAATTACTCTCACAAATAAGCCAAAACGTAAAAAACAGAACTATGTAATTGATTCTTCTCATTCAATTTTTTTCGAAAAAGCAAACTTACTGATTTTTTTGCAGATAGAGATATCAACGCACGCTATTTGCTTATAAATGATTTGAAAAGTTTATCAGAAAAAACAAAAAAAGACCTCATATCTCTATGAAGTCTTTTCTAGGGGTGGGAGACGGGATTCGAACCCGCGACTTTCGGCACCACAAACCGACGCTCTAACCAGCTGAGCTACAACCACCATTTTTGCTTAAAAGCGATGCAAAAATACAACGTATTTCGCATTTGTGCAAGCCTTCAGCTATATTTTTATTTGTAAATTTCCTTTTTACCAGCTAATAGCGTGTTTTTCAGGAGAGAAACAATGGTCATCGGACCCACACCTCCAGGCACGGGTGTGATGAATGAGCATTTCGGTGATACTTCATCGAATTTAACGTCGCCTGTCAACTTAAAGCCCGATTTTGTAAGTGTAGAAGGCATGCGTGTAGTTCCCACATCAATCACTGTTGCACCAGCTTTTACCATGTCGCCTTTCAAAAATTCGGGAACACCCAGAGCGGCAATGATGATGTCTGCATTGAGACATTGTTCTTTCAAATCTGCTGAATAACTGTGGCAAACAGTCACTGTTGCATTTCCTGGATTAGTTTTCGCCATCATTAGGTTGGCAATTGGTTTGCCGACAATATTGCTGCGACCAAGCACCACGCAATGCTTGCCTTTGGTGTCAATGTTGTAGCGCTTCAGCAACTCCATAATGCCTGCAGGCGTTGCTGACACAAAGCATGGCAGACCAATAGACATTCGGCCTACATTTATAGGATGAAAGCCGTCCACATCCTTGCGGTAGTCGATGGCTTCGATCACTTTTTGCTCGTTGATGTGTTTTGGCAGTGGTAGCTGAACGATGAATCCATCGATGTCGGCATCGTTGTTCAGTTCGTTCACTTTATCAAGAATTTGTTGCTCGGTTGCATCGTCTTCGAAGCGTACAAGAGTTGATTTAAATCCAACTTGTTCGCACGATTTCACTTTGTGCGCCACATAAGTTTCGCTTCCGCCATCGTGACCCACCAAAATGGCTGCCAAATGCGGAATTTTACCTCCTGCTGCTTTTATTTCTGCTACTTCTTTTGCAATCTCTTGCTTCACCTGATCCGAAATCGCTTTTCCGTCTATTAGTTGCATTGTAAAATGGATTTAAACGCTAAGTGGCAAAGGCGCTAAGTTTTTTTTTCTCCTTTGCGTTTTAGCTTCTTTGCGTTCAATATTTATCTTTTTAATTTTTTCATCAGACTCGGATTACTCTGAGCACTGGTCACCATTTTCATCATTTTGCGGGTCTCTTCGAATTGTTTCAGCAGGCGATTCACCTCTTGAATGTTAGTTCCGCTACCTTTAGCAATGCGTTCGCGGCGGCTGCCATTGAGCAATTGTGGATTTTCGCGCTCTTTTGGTGTCATTGAGTGAATGATTGCTTCCACGCTTTTGAAAGCGTTGTCGTCGATGTCGATATCTTTGATAGCCTTCCCTACTCCTGGAATCATCGACGCAAGGTCTTTGATGTTACCCATCTTTTTGATTTGCTGAATCTGGCTCAGGAAGTCGTTGAAGTCGAATTGGTTTTTGGCAATTTTCTTTTGCAGACGGCGTGCCTCTTCTTCGTTGTATTGGTCTTGTGCACGTTCCACGAGCGAAACGATGTCACCCATACCCAAAATACGATCAGCCATACGCTCAGGGTGGAACACATCAAGTGCTTCCATCTTTTCGCCTGTACCAACGAATTTGATCGGTTTATTCACCACTGAGCGAATCGAAAGCGCCGCACCACCACGAGTGTCACCATCGAGTTTGGTGAGTACAACTCCGTCGAAGTCGAGGCGGTCGTTAAACTCTTTCGCAGTGTTCACAGCATCCTGACCTGTCATTGAATCGACTACGAACAAGATTTCGTCTGGTTTCACCATTGCTTTGATGGCTGCGATTTCGTTCATCATCAGCTCATCTACTGCAAGGCGACCTGCCGTATCGATAATTACCAAATCATGCCCGTTTTCTCGTGCAAATTTGATGGATGCTACAGCAATAGCAATAGGATTGTTGTTGCCCAAATCAGAATAAACAGGAACGTCGATTTGTTCACCCAAGATTCTCAATTGCTCTACAGCAGCAGGACGATACACGTCGCACGCCACCAAAAGTGGGTTTTTTCCACGTTTAGTTTTGAGCATTTTGGCTAATTTGCCCGAGAAAGTGGTTTTACCCGAACCTTGCAAACCCGACATCAGAATAACAGATGGTTTACTCTTTAGATTCAAATCCACACTGCTTCCACCCATCAATTTGGCTAATTCGTCGTGGACGATTTTTACCATCAATTGGCTAGGTTTTACGGCAGTAAGCACGTTTTGTCCTAATGCGAGTTCTTTCACCGTGTCGGTGAATGTTTTTGCCACTTTGTAGTTGACGTCGGCATCCAACAGTGCGCGGCGCACATCTTTCAGAGTTTCCGCAACGTTGATTTCGGTGATTTTACCTTCGCCTTTGAGTATTTTAAATGACCTTTCGAGCCGTTCGTTTAAATTTTCAAACATAATCTATTATCC
>JBAXGL010000237.1:0-4186 GCA_037139375.1 Bacteroidales bacterium
GAAAGATGGAATTGAACGCCACCAATCCGGCGGCATATTGCCGATCTCCTTTCGCTAAGTCGTTCCACACAATCACCATCGCAATGCAGCGCGCCAAACCAATCAGGATAACTCCATACATGTAATCGATGTTGAATTGCAGGAAAACGATGGCCAGCAGGAACATCAGAATCGGTCCGATTACCCAGTTCTGAACAAGCGAAAGACCGAGAATCTTGGTGTTTTTGAACACATCGCCCAACTCCTCGTAGCGAACTTTCGCCAAAGGCGGGTACATCATCACAATCAGTCCGATAGCAATCGGAACATTAGTCGTCCCTACCGAGAATTGGTTCCAAAACTCAGCCACCGACGGACTTAGCCATCCTGCAAACACACCAATCGCCATTGCCAGAAATATCCACAACGTGAGGTAGCGGTCGAGGAATTTTAAACGGGTTTTCATAACTGTGGTTTGATGTTTTCCACATAAAATTTGTAGAACCCTTCTTTGATTTCGTCGCGAATGCGAATAAATTCGCTCCAAATGAAATCGTCAGAACCTACAGCGTGCGATGGATCGTCGAACCCGATGTGAAGGCGGTGTTTTACTTTACCAATAAATGCAGGGCAAGATTCGTTGGCTCCACCGCAAACGGTAATTACGTAATCCCACTCTTCACCGAGGTATTTGCTCACCGAGTCAGAAGTGTGACCGCTAATGTCGATACCGGCTTCTGCCATCGCTTTCACGGCTTTTTGGTTGAGTCTGCCACTGGCTTCGGTGCCTGCAGAGCAAACCGTAATTGAGGAGTCGAACGATTGTAGAAAACCGTGTGCCATTTGGCTGCGGCAACTATTACCAGTGCAAAGAATTAGAACTTTCATTGTTGTATAATTTGAAGATTATGTTAGCAATTGCATTCGATTTTGCAGATTTCGATTTTGTCGAAAAACTGATTGAATCGGGCTTTGAATTTAGCAATTTCGGTGTCGCAGAGGCAATAATTGATTTTCAGTCCGTCGATTTCACCCTTGATGAGTCCCGCATCGCGTAGTTCTTTGAGGTGTTGCGAAACAGTAGTTCTGCTCAACGGAATGTAATCAGTAATATCGCCTGAGATACAGGTTTTGGCTTCAGCCAGATATTGAAGAATAGCAAGGCGCGCAGGATTAGAGAGTACTTTGGCAAATGCTGCCATCTCCTGCAATTCTATGTCAAAATTTTTGGTTTTCTTCATTTCTGATTATTTATGTCGCAAAAATACGACATAGTTTATTCTCTACCAAATGTTTCGTATGACAATTGTATGACATTTCCACAACTATCTCAAAATCAGAGTAGAAAATTGAACAAATAACCGACCATCATGATGCCTACAGCGACTACCGACACAAATGTGAGGATAAGAGGAAGTTTCAATACCTTTTTCAATATGATGATTTCGGGTAGCGAGAGCGCAATGACAGACATCATAAAGGCGAGTGCTGTGCCCAACGATGCACCTTTCTCTAACAGCACTGCAACAATGGGAATAATACCTGCCGCATTTGAATAGAGGGGGACGCCGATGAGTACCGAAAGTGGAACACTATACCAAACAGATTTTCCCATCAGCGAAGCCATGTATTCCTCAGGCACATAGCCGTGAGCTCCTGCACCAACAGCTATTCCGATTGCAACGTATATCCACACTTTGCCTACTATGTCCTTCACGGTTGTAAATGCGTAGTCTATTCGTTCGTTGATGCTCAAAGTCGGTTTTATAGTGTTGGTTTGACCAAAATGGGTAGCATACACCCAATCTTGCACCCAGTGTTCGAGCTTTAGCTTGCCAATAATCCATCCGGCAAGTATAGCAATCGTAAGTCCGGTGACGACATAAAGCAAGGCTACTTTCCAACCAAACATACCAAACAGCAGAATGACCGCCACTTCGTTAATCATAGGTGCTGCAATGAGGAACGAAAACGTAACCCCGAGCGGAACTCCCGATTCTACAAAGCCCAGAAACAGCGGGATGGCAGAGCACGAACAAAACGGTGTGACAATTCCCAACAACGATGCCAGCACATTGCCACTAAAAAGAGAGCGTCCTTCGAGCAATTGGCGCGTGCGCTCGGGTGAGAAATAAGAGCGAATTATCCCTACAAAAAAGACAATCAGAACCAGTAACAGAAGGACTTTCGGCAATTCGAAGACAAAGAAACGGATGCCTTCGGTCAGTGGTGCTCCTTTGGGCATTTGGAGAAGCGTATCTACAAATGCGTCTGCAATTGATTGCAAATTAAGGTAGAGAGCAAACCAAAACGGTAAAAAGAGGGCAGCAATAATCAGTTTATTTTTCATACTAATCAATCTTAAGGTTCGTAGGAATACGAACAAAACAAGCAAAAATTAAATCATCAGACGAAGAATGTAATATATTCCCATTGCAATAAACAAGACTGCAACCACACGACGGAACCATTTCTCGAATAGTTGCACTCTTCGGTACATTGTTCCCAAACCGTTTACCGTGAATGCCAATATCCATGCAAAAAGGATGACGGGCAAGCCTGTAGCCAAAGCAAATACAAATGGTAGGTAGAGACCCGAGGCACTAGTGATGGTCATCGGTATCAGCATTCCGAAGTAGAGCACACCGCTATATGGGCAAAATGCAAGTGCAAAGACCATTCCTAATAATAAGGTGTCGAAATATCCCCAATGTTGTTTTTTTTGCATTCGAGAGGTGATGCCACTTAGCTGTGGGAAGTTGAAACTGAGGATTCCGAGCATAAATAGCCCTATCAGAATGAGTAAAGGACCCAGAAACTTATAGCCATATCGCTGCAAAAAACCACCCAACTGAAATTGGTCGGCACCCAAATATATGACTACCGCAATGATTGTGTAGCTGATTGCCCGACCCAATGTGTAGAGTAATCCGTTGCGAAACACCCGCTTCCGGTCTTTCAGGTCTTTGCTAATGAAGCCCACGGCAGTAATATTGGTAGCCAATGGGCATGGGCTGATGGCGGTCATCAAACCCAACACCAAAGCCGAAAGCCAAGGCATCTGGCTGCTTTCTAAAATCGAATTGAAGTAATCCATTTATTCTTTTAATTAGCAAATTAGCAAATTACCACATTGGTAACTATTTCAACAATGCATCAACTTTCTCTTTTATGATTGCTTTAAATTTGGTCGGATTGCTACGAGCATACATAAACCCTTCGTTGGTGAGGTTCACCTGTTTGCCACCCACCACTACGAGTAGTGTTTGCCCCGATACGTTTAGCTTTTCGGCCATCGGCTCACTCGATTTATCGTCAAGATTGAGCGATTGAAACGTGCTTCGACTACCATACAACTCCGCCAAATCTTTTTTTGCCTCTGCCTCTACTGCTTTGCAGGTCACGCAGCGCGAAGTAAAATGGAAATAATAACCAGAAATCGCGACTGTACTTTTCGCAGCTTGAACTTGTGTTTTGTTTTGTGCAAACAGCGTGGTCGAAACAATACAGATCATCAGTAGCAACAAGCTTAAAAGAGTCTTTTTCATATCTTTATCTCCTATTATTTTGTCGTTAATAACTCTTTCAATTTCGGAATAGAGGGCAAATTGCCACTCAATACCACCTTTTCGTCAATCACCAATGCTGGAGTAGTCATCACGCCATAGCCCATGATGGCAATTATGTCTTCTACTTTTTCGACTTCTGCCTCGATTCCTAACTCGGCAATCGTTTCGCGGGTCATTTTTTCGAGTGTTTTGCACTTCGCGCAACCCGTGCCCAATACTTTGATTTTCATAATTCTGTTATTTTAGAGAGTCATTGTTCGCAATAGTACGAACAATTGGAGTAAATTTTTTTCTATTTCGACAACAGTTGACCAAACAATGCCTTCGCCTCTTCCCAATTCTCTCGATTGAGGCAATATTTAACTTTTGGCGTTTCTATTTCGCCTTGAATGAGTCCAGCATCTTTCAACTCTTTAAGGTGCTGCGAAAGGGTAGATTTAGCAATGGGTAGAATATCACTCAAATCGCCACTATAGCAGCAGGCTTGAGTAGAGAGCATTTCGAGTACGAATATGCGTACTGGATGCCCCATTGCTTTGGCGTAACGAGCAAGCTTGTTCTGCTCATCTGAGATGATTTTTCGGGGCGAAGGCTTCATTGTTCGTAATTTTGCGAACAAAGATAACTGTTTTAATTTT
>JBAXGL010000238.1:0-4173 GCA_037139375.1 Bacteroidales bacterium
TGTTCCTTTAAAAATAAATATCTTTTCATCGACTCCTGCGGTTTTTACCACGCAGCCAGTTTGAGCTATATTACCGAAAAGAATGGCAAGTCCACCGTCTTTCGAATAAGCGTGTTCGATACTACGTATACACCCTTTTTCGCGGTCGTCGTCTAATGTCGGATAGTACTCATCTTGTGAACCCATCACCAAATTGAATCGGTGAGCTGGTGCACTTTTCCATTTGATTTCTGCCTCTTTCGACAGATTTCCTTCCGACAGGCTATAGATGTCAATTGCTTGTTTCAGTGTCAATCCATCGGCTCGTTTCACGTTTGTGTCGAGCAATCCACCTTTTGCTAATTCACCAAGAATAGACAGGATTCCTCCCGCACGGTTTACCTCTTGAATGTGGTAATGTGAGTTTGGTGCAACTTTACAAAGAACAGGAGTTTTGCGCGAAAGTTGATCGATATCGCTCATTGTGAAATCGACACCAGCCTCGTGAGCAATAGCCAAAATGTGCAAAACTGTATTCGTTGAACCGCCCATTGCGATATCTAACGTCATAGAATTCATAAAGACCTGACGTGTGGCAATTGAGCGAGGCAAAACAGAATCGTCGCCATCTTGGTAATATTTATATGCGTTTTCTACGATCAGTTTAGCAGCCTCTGAGAATAATCTTTTACGGTTGGCGTGTGTAGCAACAATTGTTCCGTTGCCAGGAAGAGCCAGTCCGAGGGCTTCGTTAAGACAGTTCATCGAGTTTGCTGTAAACATTCCCGAGCAAGATCCACATGTAGGACAAGCTGCAGCTTCTACTTTCGCTATTTGTGCATCGCTGATTGAGCTGTCGGCTGCTTCTACCATGGCATCAACCAAATCGAGTGAACGACCATCGAGTTCTCCAGCTTCCATTGGTCCGCCAGAAACAAATATTGCAGGGATATTCAAACGCATGGCTGCCATCAACATTCCCGGCGTGATTTTGTCACAATTCGAGATGCAAACCATCGCATCCGCTTTGTGCGCATTCACCATATATTCCACACTATCTGCAATCAAATCGCGCGATGGTAGCGAATACAACATTCCGTCGTGTCCCATTGCAATACCATCATCAATTGCAATCGTGTTGAATTCGGCAGCAAAGCAACCTAGTTTTTCGATTTCGGCTTTTACTTGTTGTCCTATGTGATGAAGATGAGCGTGACCCGGTACAAATTGTGTGAAAGAGTTGACAATGGCGATAATCGGTTTCCCTAACTGTGCGTCTGTCATCCCGTTAGCTTTCCAAAGCGCTCTTGCGCCCGCCATTCTACGGCCTTGTGTGCTACTTGCACTTCTGAATGTATTTGCCATATTTTGATGTCTATAACAGCCTGTTAAAAATTCGTTGCAAAAGTAATGATTATTTATCAAAAAAGCCTTTCTCGATGGGGAGAAAGGCTATCTGATATTTTATTATCGATGTTCAACTACATACCTTTCTCACTTGCCTTCGTTCACCACGACGACCACACTGACTAAAGATGTAAATAGTTGACTTTTCATTTTATGCTGTAATTGAGTTGCAAAGTTAAAGATAAATTTCATTTACACAAAAACTTTATAAGATAAATGTGCTAAAAAAATTGAAATCGTAAGATATTTTGTTGTTTTGGTGCTGTTTTGTCAAAAGTTGAATCATTTCATTGATTCGAGGAGAATAAAAAACGACTTACAAATGAATGCAAGTCGTCAGAAAGTGGGACGTACTGGATTCGAACCAGTGACCCCTACCTTGTCGAGGTAGTGCTCTAAACCAGCTGAGCTAACGTCCCGATTGGGTGTGCAAAAGTAAGGAAATATATTGCAATTACAAATTGTAAATAACGAATTACCAGATTTTGTGAGGGATTTCTAAACCAAAATGTAAGTTCCACCAGGAAAACACCGTACGACGCCTTTAAATTCTAGCTCCAATAAAATCGAAGAGAGGCGATAGACTGGAATATCGCTTTCGATGCTTAGGATGTTAATCTGCTTGGGTTCGTTGGCGTGAAGAAAACTGGTTACATGTTTCTCATCTTTGCTGAGTTCTATAAAAAGCGGCTTTTGTGACGATTTTGTGCTTTTGAGTTTCGAATTCCATCCCATCAACTCTTCAAAATCTTCTGCTTTTTGAATCAAAGCGGCTTTGTTTTTGTATATCAGTCGATTGCAACCCTGCGAAGCTGAATCGGTCGCTCGTCCCGGGAATGCGAATACATCTTTATCGTACGAATTGGCAATTTCAGCAGTGATTAACGCGCCTCCACGCTCAGCCGATTCTATAACAATTAGAGCATCAGCCATGCCTGCAACAATGCGGTTACGCATTACGAAGTTTTGTCTATCAGGGTTAGTTTCGCTATTGTATTCAGTCAGCAATCCACCATTATTTACCATTTCGACCGCAGTTTTTCGGTGAACTGCTGGATAAATACGATCCAGACCGTGTGCCACCACACCAATGGTTGGGAGTGCGTTTTTAAGCGCAGCACGATGCGCGTAGATATCAACTCCGTGCGCCAATCCACTTACAACCAATAATCCTGGATATTTCTGAGAAAGTTCTTCAATGAAATCTTCACATACAGATTTTCCATAATCAGTTGCGTTCCTCGTGCCAACAATACTTATAATTTTCTCTGCATTTAGGTTTGCATTTCCTTTATAGAAAAGTAGGAGAGGAGCGTCTATGCAGTCGATGAGTCGCTTAGGGTAATTTTCATCAGAAAGAGTTAGTGTCTCAATTTTGTTTTTCTCCACAAACTCAAGCTCTTTCTCGGCTCTGGAAAATGTATCGTGCTTTTTTAGTTCTTCGATTGCACCGCCGCCAATTCCTGGGATACGAAGAAGATTCGCAGGCTTTTCATTGAAAATTGCGGCGCAACTTCCGGTGTGTTGTATCAAGTTTCGTGCAGTGATTGTTCCAATTCCTTTAACTTGCAGTAGAGCAATGAGGTGAAACAGTTCATTTCTATCCATAAATGATGAAGGCTTAATTTAGAGGTATTTCGAGAAAATAGTATCAAAAAATTCACCTCTTGATAATCGCCCATCAACAAGACACACAGTTTCAACTTTTGCTTTGACCGATATCGCTCCATCAGAAAGACGGAAAATGTCTTGAAGGAAAACGTATTTAATGCCCTCTTTTTTTACCGCCAATTTGCATACAAACTCATCGCTGCCTCGTAGTGGGGTTTTGTATTGTATGTCGATTCGTGCGACAACAGGATCAATACCTTTGATATGTAAATCGATGAAATCAACACCATTTGCTGCCAAAAATTCGTGACGCGTATGCTCGAGATAGTTTTGATACACGGCATTATTTACAATGCCCTGACTGTCGCATTCGTAGTCGCGAACTTTCATCGTCAATTCGTATATGTAGTTCATTTTTGGCGGATATAAATTATTAAAATCAGATTTAATTGAGAAGAAATCAAACAAAAAACAAAGATAAATGTTTTGTTTGTATATAAACCACCTAGTATCAATTTTTGAACCAGTAAAATGCTATTTTTTTTGGTGCAAACGAATTAAAATTATGTTTAAAAATAGAATTGAAAAAACGCTTTATAATCCTGCAATTGGTCTTTTCCCATTGGTATTAGTTCTATATTTAATTTCTAAAATTTCAGTATATCAAGCCATTGAAGCAGGATTGACCGTCACCACAGCGATGCTATTAATCTTTATTTGGTTTACAGGGAAAAGAGTTTTTCAATCTTTTCTCTTTACATCATTGCTCACATTGTTGATTTTCAATGGGATTGTGATGTTTGTCCCTTCACTTTTTCTTAGACAAAATAGCTATCTTATATTAGAGTTTATTTTTGTATTAATTCTTATTGTTATAAAATTGAATGAAAGTAAAATTCTTGAATTTGTAGATGTTAATCTCAAAGTTGGGATTAAAATCCACTTGAAACCAGCCATGCAAATGTCTTTTTTTGTAGCTAAAATTTTTATTTACTGCATACCTTTTCATCTCGGTTTTCTAATTTTATTTAATCAATTGCCTTCCTCCATCATTCATTCAGCTTTTTTGAATTTTTTCAGATTGCTCTTTCCTTTGCTCATTATAGTGATTGGTCTTGTTGAATTGTTGAATATTCGTTGGATTGGATCTCAGATAAATAGTGAACGTTATTTGCC
>JBAXGL010000239.1:0-4163 GCA_037139375.1 Bacteroidales bacterium
AGCAGCTCGACAAAATTGGCTTCTGCTACGACTGGGATCGCGAAGTACGCACCTGTGAACCCGACTATTACAAATGGACGCAGTGGGCATTTATTCAAATGTTTAACCACTACTACGATAAAACAGCGGAAAAAGCGCTCTCCATCGAATCGCTCGTGAAAGCCTTCGAAACCAACGGAACAGAAGGTATTTCTGCTGCATGTAGCGAAGAATTGACTTTCTCCGCCGAAGAGTGGAAAGCTAAAACCGAAAAAGAACAACAAGAAATATTACTGAATTACCGCATCGCCTATCTAGCCGATTTGTCGGTAAACTGGTGCCCTAAGCTCGGTACAGTTCTTGCCAACGACGAAGTGAGCGAAGGTCTCTCTGTTCGTGGCGGCTATCCGGTGGAGCAACGCGTGATGCGCCAATGGAGTTTGCGTGTTTCGGCTTATGCACAACGCCTGCTCGATGGATTAACTACCGTCGACTGGAGCGACTCGCTTAAAGAGACACAGAAAAACTGGATTGGACGGAGCGAAGGAGCGGAGATGGTTTTCCGCCTCTCCCCCAGCCCCTCTCCACAGGAGAAGGGGGTGAATACTTCCTCATACGAAAATCAAAAAAACCCTTGGCAAACTACTGATGCTGAGCGTTGGAATTTGTTGATTGATATTGCGAAAAATTTCAGGAGCAACCAAACGAAAGCTGAAGATGCTCTTTGGCAAGCTGTGAGGGCAAAGAAAACCGGTTATAAAATTCGCAGACAACACATTGTGGATCGCTTTATAGCTGATTTTATCTGTTTAGAAAAAGCGGTAATCATTGAAGTGGATGGAGGTATCCACGATACGGCTGAACAGAAAGAAAAAGATGCACTTCGCACCGAAATTCTAAATGAAAACGGATTTGATGTAATTCGCTTTTCAAACGAAGAAATACTTACTGATATAGGCAGTGTGATTGACCAAATCATTGAATATTTGGATAATGCCGAAGGCACTTCGTTTCTAAGCGAAGAACATGAGCATTCTATTCCCTTCTCCACTGGAGAGGGGCAAGGGGAGAGGTATATTGAAATCTTCACCACCCGCGCCGATACCATTTTCGGCGTGACCTTTATGGTTCTCGCTCCTGAAAGCGAGTTGGTACAACAATTAACAACTGCTGACCAAAGAGTTGAAGTCGATGCTTATTTGGATGCAACCAAGAAACGAACTGAACGCGAACGAATTGCGGACAAAAAGATTTCTGGTGTGTTCACCGGATCTTACGCAATCAATCCGCTTACAAACGAGCCAATTCCGGTATGGATTTCGGATTACGTTTTAGCAGGCTACGGCACAGGAGCCATCATGGCAGTTCCAGCACACGATTCGCGCGACTACGCTTTTGCAAAACATTTCAATCTACCAATTATCCCATTGATTGAAGGGTGCGACGTGAGCGAAGAGAGCTTCGATGCCAAAGAGGGAATTATGGTTAATTCAGGATTCTTAAACGGCCTAACTGTAAAAGAAGCCATCGCCAAAACCAAAGAATACATTTCGGAAAAAGGAATCGGAAAGGTGAAAACCAATTTCCGTCTGCGCGATGCTATTTTTAGCCGCCAACGCTATTGGGGCGAACCGTTCCCTGTTTACTACAAAGAGGGATTGCCCTACATGCTCGACGAAAGCAAATTACCACTTGAGCTTCCCGAAATCGACAAATACTTACCGACAGAGGACGGACAACCGCCGCTCGGACGTGCTAAAAACTGGCAAACGGAAGACGGTTACCAACTCGAACTGAACACCATGCCAGGCTTTGCGGGTTCATCGGCTTATTACCTGCGCTACATGGATCCGAAAAACGAAAATGCTTTGGTTTCGGAGAAAAACAACCAATACTGGCGCAATGTCGACCTCTATATTGGCGGTACAGAACACGCCACAGGTCACTTGATCTACAGCCGTTTCTGGAACAAATTCCTCTTCGATCTCGGTATCGTTTGCGAAGAAGAGCCGTTCAAAAAACTGGTGAATCAGGGAATGATTCAGGGACGATCGAATTTTGTCTATCGCATCAAGGACAGCAATACCTTCGTTTCTTATAATTTGAGAAAAGAGTACGAAACTACCGAAATCCATGTCGATGTAAATATCGTTTCGAATGATATTCTAGATATAGAGGCCTTCAAAAACTGGTTGCCGGAATACCAAACTGCTGAATTCATTCTCGAAGAGGGCAAATACCATTGCGGATGGGCGGTTGAGAAGATGTCGAAGTCGATGTACAACGTGGTGAATCCCGATGTGATTGTGGAGAAATACGGTGCCGACACGCTTCGCTTCTACGAAATGTTCCTCGGCCCATTGGAGCAATCGAAACCGTGGGATACCAACGGAATTGACGGCGTACACCGCTTTCTCAAAAAGCTATGGAATCTATTCCTAAACATAACGGATGGCGAACCCACCAAAGAGGAGTTGAAATCGCTACACAAACTCATCAAAAAAGTGAGTGGCGACATCGAGACCTTCTCGTTCAACACTTCGGTTTCTGCCTTTATGATTTGCGTGAATGAACTCACGTCGGCAAAATGCAGCAAAAAAGCAATCTTGAAAGAGCTAGTCGTGTTGCTCGCACCGTTTGCGCCACACATCGCCGAAGAGCTTTGGCACCTTTTGGGCGAAAGCACTACGGTGTGCGATGCCCAATGGCCAGCCTTCAACGAAGAGTACCTCAAAGAAGATGTAGCGGTATATGCCATCACCTTCAACGGAAAAGTTCGTTTCAGCCTCGAATTTGCAGCCGGAACCTCCAAAGAAGAGGTCGAAAAAGTGGCATTGGCACACGAAAATTCACAAAAATACCTCGAAGGCAAAACTCCGAAAAAGATTATCGTAGTGCCGGGTAAGCTGGTGAACATAGTGTTGTAAAACCGCCACAACTCTGGACACTTGTCCCGTTGGCGGGAATGATGGGCTAAGATAGCAAAACGGCTGAACTTTGTTGATGAAGTTCAGCCGTTTTCTCTTTATTGATTTTATAAAAAACATATTTATCACATATTTCGCATAGTTTATGTGATAATATTCACATTATTGGCATTAAATATGTGATATTAGACCGAAAAAGATTATCGTGGTGCCGGGTAAGCTGGTAAATATTGTGTTTTAAAAGAACGTGAAATTGTAGATTATAAAAACGGCAGAATTTTCATGAAGGAAATTCTGCCGTTTTCATAATGTTTTAAGGTTGCTTAGGGACATAAACTTTATTCCCATTGTCATTTATATAATATTGACCTCCTCTTGAACCCTCTTGAATCTGCTTGCCACCTCCATAATGTGTTGCATCATTTGAGTAATCTTTTGCTCTTGAGCCAGTTTCTCCAGTGTAAGGATTCGAATTTCCACTTGTTGAGTAATTATTTGTATTTGTATTGTCGTTATTAGTCTTGTAATGCCCCTGAACAGGCGTACCATCACTTCTTTGATATCCATTTTGATAATGGTCACTTGTGCTTGAACTTGGGATAGAATAACTACTTCCAGTAGTCTGTTTATTCTCATTATACCGCATATCTGGTGTTCCATTTTTCTTATAATGCTGTGCATTAGCAAAAAATACGACGAACACAAAAGCAAAAAACATCATTAATTTTTTCATAGCTTTATTATTTTAGTACCGCGAATATGGCTTTTCGGTTTTGCCCCGTTTGAATGGTTCCTGAACTCCATTTTCTTATCAACCTTTCTCCTCCCAATTCCCCAAGTTCGGGTTATATAAATGAAGAAAGCGTGGGAACTGTTAAATCCATCTGATCCTAGGTATCGGCAAACACCATCCCCCAAATAGACAACAGCCCCACGCCCCTATTCAGGACGTGAGCGCTATCGCTACTATTCTTGGGAGTTTGAAATTTTGCCGATTTCGGATCAAGAATAATATCTAAAACGCTTTCCGTTTATTTCATAATGTCGTGGTTAATTACTTAACCGATACAAAAATAGTAAATTGTTTTGGTATTTATTTAAAAACTCATCAAGTTTATTTTAAATTGTTTTCAATTGTATGCGGTGTAGTTTGGCTCAACCTGTTCTACTCAAATTTAATAATGTAGCTTCCATTTTTTTCGCTTAGGAGCCAATTTATCAACATATTCATTAAATCACTACCTTAGCAAAAATTTT
>JBAXGL010000240.1:0-4134 GCA_037139375.1 Bacteroidales bacterium
ATCAAACAGAAAGGAATACTGGTCTATTATGCCGCCTTTTCGAAACACATCGGTTTTTATCCAACCTCATCGGGCATCGAGGCATTTCAGGAAGAGTTAACGGAATATGTTGGTGGCAAAGGGTCTATACAATTCCCTTTAGACAAGCCTCTCCCACTCGATTTAGTAAAGCGAATAGTGGCATTTCGTCTAAAAGAAAATTTGGAGAAAGATCGCGCAAAATGACAAAAAAGCCTTCGAACATCACATTCGAAGGCTTTCAGTTTTACAAAAATTTCAGTTTATTTCTTCTGTTTTCCATTCATAATCACTTCCACATCGTTGCCCTGAGCGAGTAACATAGCAGCAAATTCTTTGATTTTAGCAGGAGTCAGACTATTCAAAACAGAGTTGTATGTAGTGGTGAAATCATTGCCATCGATGTAGTACTGATTCAACACACCCAACCAATAGCTGTTTTCGATTTGATTCTCTTTCTGTTTCTTCAACATGTGCTCTTTCACTTTATTGAAATTGATTTCCGAAGGTCCTTTTTGAGAAATCGTATCCAACTGTGCATGAACGATTCCCAACAATTTGTCTTTTTGCGCTTCGTTGGTATCAAATCCAATCAACAGTCGGAACTTATCTTTCGGATAGTTAGTAACCGAACCATTCACTCCCACGCCATACGAGCCACCTTCATCTTCACGCACTTTTTCAGTGTAAATAATATCGAGAATCTGATCCAACATACTCATTTTCAAAACATTTTCCAGATTATAGGTGCAATTACCTGAATAAACGGTATACACAGTAGCTTTGGCAGTTTGTGTTTCGCGGTCGAAGTAGTTTTTGAGCACTCCTGGACGTACAGTCATTTTCACATCGGCAAAGTTCTCTTTTTTACCTTTTGCTGGCAACGAAGCGATGTATTTCTCTACCAAAGGCTTCAACGAGTCTGCATTCACATTTCCCACAAAGAAGAAAGTAAAGTCAGCAGCGTTGGCAAAACGCTCTTTGTAAATCTGCTGTATTCGGTCGTAATTGATTTGGCTTAACATCGAAACCTTCAGTCGTTGTGCACGCGGATGATTTCCATACATACCTTTATATAAAGAATCGCGGAAAACTACCATTGGATTGCTTTCGTCGTTTTCGAGCATCGCTTTCGATTTCTTCAGATAACCTTCGAAGGCATCTTTGTCAGCTCTTGGCGCAGTAAACGACAGGTAAGTCAACTGCATCATCGACGTTAAATCTTTGGGAGAACATGAGCCATTGACCGCTTCGGTGATTGTGCCCAATGAGCTTGAAATGGAGACTTTCTTGCCCGCTAAGACTTTAGGCAAATCTGTTTTGCTGTACGATCCCAAACCTTGTGTTTCCACCACATCATTGAAACTGAGAATATTTGCAATCTCTTTATTGTCAAGCAACGAGCTTCCACCCAAACTGACGGCTTTCATCAAAACTTGATCTTCTTTGAAGTCAGTCTTCTTGATTATTACTCGAGCACCATTCGACAGCGTCCAGACAGTGGCATCGAATGTTTTGTTTTGCTCCACTTTCTTGACCGAACCGGCTTTGGGTTGTTTAGCCACCAAAGGTTCATTAGACACCTTATCCTGATAAGCGGTTAAAGATGCCGTTTTTGCAGCGGTGAAAATAGCGACCACTTCTTCTTTGGTTGGGTAATTCAATCCCTCTTTTTTAGGACCAGAGATAGAAATGACCACATTCGAATCGGCAATCAACTCTTGCATTCCTTTATTCAATTGCTCCAAAGGCAATCGTGGCATAATTTTATTGATAAACGAATATTCGAATTCAATACCCGGAATCACCTCTCCATTGGTGAAATTCTTGACATATTCACGCACATAAGTGCTGTTTTTTTGCTTCTCACGATCGTTGTAGAGACTTTCGACACTGCGCAGCAAATCTGCTTTAGCACGTTCAAACTCAGACGCTGTGAATCCAAATTTCTTCACCCGATTCACTTCGTCGAGTAAAGCTCGCATTGCATTTTTCACATCGCCTTCTTTGCAGGTAGCTGATGCCGAAAATGCCTCTTTGGTTTGTGCGATAATAAATTCATCGTCACTCACCGAAGCTTCCACAAAAGGAGGATTCGCCTTCTGCAACAACTCTTCTAGGCGACTATTGAGCATCATTTGAGCCAATTGCTTCAAATAGCTATCGACTAACGCAAACATAGTCGGTTTGTAATTATCGGGTAGTGGATCGTGTTTGTAGAAAATGTCGACCGATGTTTGAGTAGCTTCGGGATCGGTCGCAATCGACACAATAGGAGTAGCGTTTGCCGGAATTTTAAAATATTTACGCTCGGCAGCATTCACCGGTTTAGGGATATCAGCAAACATCGTTTTGATTTTCGCCTCCACTTTATCTACATCTACATCGCCCACTACTATAATCCCCTGCAAATCGGGGCGATACCATTTTTTGTAATAGTCTTTAATCGTTTGGTATTTGAAATGATCGACCACATCCATCAATCCGATAGGCAAACGGTTGGTGTATTGCGAACCCACAAACATTTCGGGAATCAGTTGCTCCCAAATGCGCATTCCGGCATTGTTTCGTGTGCGCCACTCTTCGTGAATCACACCACGCTCTTTGTCAATCTCTGTATTGTCTAAAGTGATAAAGCTCGACCAGTCGTGCAACACCAAAAGACAAGAGTCGATAATCGTCTCGCGGGTAACGGGTACTTTTGAGAGGTTGTACACCGTTTCATCAAACGAAGTATAAGCATTCACATTTTCGCCAAACTTCACACCTATCGTTTCAAGGTAGTTGAGCATCGCCTTGCCCGGGTAGCTCTTTGTTCCGTTGAATGCCATGTGCTCAAGAAAGTGAGCCAAACCACGCTGGGGCTCTTCCTCCAAGATTGAACCCACACGCTGAGCAATATAAAACTCTGCCCGCTGCTTAGGCTGTTCGTTGTGACGAATATAGTACGTCAATCCATTGTCGAGTTTTCCAAATCGCACTTTTGGATCAATGGGAAGTGGCGGCATTTGCTGCGCGCTCAGGGTGAGGGTAGTCAACGCCGTCATCGCAACGGACAAAACCCCAGTTAAAATAGCTTTTCTCATCATGTTTGTATTTGTAGAATTAGCAAAAGTATAATTATTTAAGAATCCTGAAACAGAAAATTCTTGAAATCTCTAAACAATTATTTATTCTTGACGTTTTAATGTTGTAAAACATAACAATAAGAGCGCTTTTTTTTCATAGTGAACTAAAATTGTTACCTTTGTGACAAATATAATGACATCTTTTATAGAAATAAATAAAATAGCATACAAATGGACGAATTAAATGGAATTGTGAGACAAGTGGTGCAGGTCTCACCAAATATGAAAGTTTTCAGAATTGCACCTATTGGATGGGAATTACCCGACTTCAAACCCGGACAATTCGTGGGAATTGGCTTGCCAGCTTCTAGTCCGAGATGTGCTGAAGCAACAGACGAAATGCCGATTGCTGACGAATCTAAAATTATTAAAAGAGCGTACTCCATTGCCTCTTCAAACACGTCGAAAGACTTTCTCGAATTTTATGTATCACTAGTTCACTCAGGTGCACTAACTCCACGTTTGTTTAACCTTGAAATTGGTGACAAAATCTTTGTGGGTCAGAAATTTACTGGAATGTTCACGATGGACGAAGTGCAAGAAGACCAAAACATCCTGATGATTGCCACTGGAACAGGTTTAGCGCCATATATGAGTATGTTGCGTACTGATGCACTGAAACGCAAAGGCAAAGTGCTTGTAATACATGGTGCTGCCAACTCATGGGATTTGGGTTATTCTTCGGAACTTAACCTTTTGGCGACTATCGCTCCACACTTCGAATATATCCCAACCATTACCAATGCTGAAGGTGAACATTCTCCGTGGAACGGACGGACTCAATTTATCCAAGAAATCTGGGAAGAAGGTGCCGTAGAAAAAGCTTGGGGATTTAAAGCAACACCCGAAAATACACATATTTTCCTTTGCGGTAACCCTAACATGGTGAACGGAATGGTAGAATGTCTGGGTAAAGATGGGTTTATCGAACACAGCCGCAAAACTCCGGGTCAAATACACGTAGAGAAATTCTAAATTATCTTTTTGA
>JBAXGL010000241.1:0-4105 GCA_037139375.1 Bacteroidales bacterium
GTAGAACTTTCGGAAGAAGAGAGAACCGCAATACAACAAGTGTTTAGCTCTCAACTACCAAAAGACGACAAGAAAAACTTCATCGTCACCTTCGAAGCTTTGGGAGAAACAGCTCAACCAGTAATGGTTACCCAAAGTGAATACATACGCCGCATGAAAGAAATGTCGGCTCTGCAACCGGGCATGAACTTCTACGGCGAACTGCCAGACAGCTACAACCTCGTGCTCAACACCGAACACGCATTGGTGAAACGCATCCTCGAAGACGAGAAGTCGGCGTGCGGCGAGAAACTTTCTCCCGTATTGGCAGACATCAACGCTGCTAAAAGCAAACGCGATGCACTGAAAACAGCGCACGAAAAGCTGAAAGCAGAAGATATTCCGACAGCAGAAAAAGAGGAAATCGACAACAGCAACAAGCAAATCACCGAACTGGAAGCGCAACGCAACTCCATTTTGGCAGATTATGCTACGAGCAACAAACTCGTGAGTCAGCTGATCGACATTGCTCTGCTCTCCAACGGAATGCTGAAAGGCGAATCGCTGAGCAACTTCATCAAGAGAAGCGTAGATATGCTTTGATTGAATAACTGAATAATTGAGTAAGGCGCTTTCGATTGGGAGCGCCTTATTTTTGTTATTTCGCGAAAATTATTAAATTTGAACTTTCAAACTCAAATAATACATTTATGAAAAAATCAATTTTAATAATCGCAACAATGGCATTTGCAATTTCAGCATCTGCGCAAATTGGAACAAGCCTAATTAATCAGGCTAAAGAAGTGGTCAACGCTAAGACTGGAACAACTCAAGTGAAAATAGATTCTGCGGTCAGTAAAACAGGTAAAGTAACCGATCCATATCTACCTGGAGCAGCAGCGAATGTAAAGGCAAATGTGAAAGCAGCAATTGACCAAAAGACACAAGCTGTAGCTGATCTAATCGACGGTAAGCCTGCTGAAAAAGCTGCTGCAGAAGTGGCTCCAACAGCTACAACAATTCAACCGACCAAAACGGATGCGACTACTAACAAACCCAAAGCCACTAC
This sequence comes from Bacteroidales bacterium, assembly GCA_037139375.1. Classification (GTDB taxonomy): domain Bacteria; phylum Bacteroidota; class Bacteroidia; order Bacteroidales; family UBA7332; genus CAXXIC01. The sequence continues at coordinate 1,049 of JBAXGL010000241.1, forward strand.
AAAGAAAAAGAAGACTAAAAAATAGAATAAATCTCACCCCGCAAGGAAATAAGGCATTCTCTACAGAGAGTGCCTTGTTTTTTTTGCAAGACGACAATTTCATCCCTTTTGCTTCAATGGTCACCCTTCGAGAAATATTTTCTATCTTTGCCCTAAATTAATCGAGTTATGGCAAAGAAAATTCTGGAAATATTAGTTTTATTGGTTGTACAACCTACCAAGGGATGGGAAATGGTTGCCAATCGCAAAGAGACGCACGAAGAATTTTTGTCTCATTTTATATATCCCCTACTCGGCATTTGCACTCTTGCGGCATTTGTTGGTGAACTATTTGGAAATGGTGAAAGCAATATTCAGAACTCTCTGAAAGAAGCTACGGTAGTTTTAACGAGTCTATTTGCTGGGTATTATGCCGCATCGTTTACTTTGAAACAAATTTCAGTACGTTGGTTTCATATCAATGAAGACATCCATTTTTTTCAGCGATATACTGGTTATGCGATGGGTATTACGTTTGTTGTGACTGCCGTGTTGGAGTTGATGCCTGATCTTTTCTTCATACGAATTGCCGATTTAGCAGTGTTTTACATTGTTTGGAGTTCAGTTGAAAACTTTATTCAAATTGAAGAAAAAAACCGAATCAGATTTTCAACCATTGCATCTGCACTAATCCTCCTGTTTCCAATAATTATTGAGAAAATTCTGTACACTCTAATGCCGGGAATGAAGATTAATTAGAGAAGTATCTTCTTCTCAACTACTTTCAATAATTAATTTAATGAAAATCCAAACCAACAATCTCAATATTAAGAATAAACGTGCTAGTTTTGACTATGAATTGGTCGATCAGTATGTGGCGGGTATTGTGCTCACTGGCACAGAAATCAAATCCATTCGTCTTGGCAAAGTGAGCATTGTTGATACATTTTGCTTCTTTGTGAATGGTGAATTGTGGGTGAAAAACATGCACGTGGCCGAATATTTCTTTGGCAGCTACAACAACCACTTACCACGCCGGGACCGTAAACTATTGCTTTCAAAAAAAGAGCTTTCGAAACTGATAAAAGCCACCAAAGAGACAGGTTACACAATTATCCCGAGTAAGCTATTTATCAATGAAAAAGGATTGGCGAAACTCGTTTTTTTCACTGCTAAAGGGAAGAAAGAGTACGACAAACGTGACTCATTGCGTGAAAAAGACGACCGTCGAGAGATGGATCGAGCGTTTAAAAAATAATAGAATGTGCCAATTAAATAATTTGCCAATTAGCCAATGTTAATATACAGTTTTCCACAACTTTTTGGCAGAATAATTGACACATTGGCACATTGATAAATTAGCATATTAAATGGCTCACCTACAAATTCTAAATAATTCGCTCCGTTTCGTTCTTCCTAAATCTCTGAGGCTTGGGTGGTTTTTATTGAAGATGATTTTGCCAATTTCTTTAGCTGTTCGTCTGCTCGATTATTATGGTGGATTAGAGTTTTTGGCAAAATATCTCACCCCTATTTTTCAATATATCGGACTTTCGGGTAATACTGCCATCGTATTTCTAACGAGTATGTTTTTGCCACTCTATGCACCCATTGCCATTGTGACATCGATGGCAATAACGATGCGCGAAGCAACAATTTTGGCCCTGATGTGTCTCCTATCTCACAATCTGTTGGTTGAAACAGCAATTCAGAAAAGCACAGGGTCATCATTTATTAAGATGTTTGTAATGCGGGTTTCAATGAGTTTTGTTATTGCTTTCACACTCAATGCAATAATGCCACATAATGGATTCAAAGAATGGATGGTCACTGCTTCGATGACAAAAGCAAATTCAATCGTAGAAATACTTCAACTTTGGCTTTATTCTTCGGGCAAAATCGCGATACTGATAATTAGTGTTATAACAGCACTGATGGTTATCCAAAGACTTTTGCTCGAATACAAACTTCTGGAGCCATTTGCCAAATCACTTAGTCCGTTGATGAAACTATTTGGATTACCAGAAGCAACAGGTTTTTCGTGGATTGTAGGTAATGTTGTCGGACTGGCTTATGGAGGTGCAATAATGATAGCAGAGGTAAAAGAAGGGCGACTCTCGAAAGAAGATTCAGATCTGCTCAATCACCATTTAGCCATCAACCACTCCATGATTGAAGACAATCTGCTCTTTATCGTGTTGGGAATTTCTGCTTGGTGGATTATTATCACCCGCCTCGTTTTTGCATTTATCGTCGTCTGGATGCAGCGGACTTACCTCCACCTTCGCCAAAGATTTTCTTGACCAAATCCGGTCGATTCATCTTCCGCAACGCGTTGATAATGTCGCTTTTATACTCTTTCTGATACCAGAAAAAGAAGAGTCGTTGTGCCAGTTTCTCTGTTTTGGTTTTTGCCGTAAAGATTTTCTCCATCGTGTATGGATGGTGTCCAGTGTAGTAAATCTCCGTGGCCAAAGTCATCGGCGTAGGGGTAAAATCCTGCACTTGCTCGAGGTGAAAGTTCAACCGACGGGTGTCCATCGCCAATTCTGCCATATCTTCTTCTTTGCAACCCGGGTGACTCGATATGAAGTAAGGAATCAACTGCTGATTCAGTCCGTGCTTGTCGTTGATGCGGTCGAACGTCTTCTTAAACTCTTCGAACAGTGCAAACGATGGTTTGCGCATCATCTTCAATACTGCATCTTCCGTGTGCTCTGGTGCTACTTTCAATCGACCTGAGACGTGATTCTTAATCAGCTCTTCGGTGTACTCTTCAGCACCTTTGTTGCGTTGTTCGTCTTTATCGCGATAAAGCATCAAATCGTAGCGAATGCCACTGCCAATGAAAGATTTCTTAATTCCCGGAATCGCATCCACCGCTTTGTAAATCTCCAGCAACGGACGATGGTCTGCATTCAGATTTTTGCAAATGGAGGGAGAAATACACGACGGACGACGGCATTTTTGGCAAATGCTCATATCCTTGCCCTTCATCTGATACATATTCGCAGACGGGCCGCCCAAATCGCTGATGTAGCCTTTGAAACCTTCCATCTTCACCAACTCTTTCACCTC
>JBAXGL010000242.1:0-4100 GCA_037139375.1 Bacteroidales bacterium
CACATTTAAAAAATCAGTTTTATGAGGGTTTCCGGGTGATATGCCGGATTATCTGATTACCTTTTATCTGACCATGATCTGAATTCTATATCATAGATCGGCAAATATCTAACATTGATTAACGACGAATTCGACCCGGACTTGAGGAGGAAATTTAATCGGCGAGTCTACTCTACAAAGAAAAGAGAGAGGAGCATATGATTGATCGGCTATGCAATCGCCAATTTAATAGACAACGAGACATAAATCACTCTTTTCTAAGAATTTAAATCTGTTAAAGTAGAAGTAAATACCCTAATTATAATATTAAAACAGAATGATATTTGTTGACATTCGCCTGATAGTTCTGTAAGTCAGTCCTCTTTCTTTTTATAATATTCAATTTTGCCAGTAAGTGCTATCTTTAAGACCTTTTCTTTTAATGTGGCTTTTTGCTCTTCAGTAAGTTCAGAAAAGGAACGTGCAAGGTCAATTTTCTGACGTATGAAAGTTGCGTTTTCATTTCCCGAAATTAAAACGGTAACGGGAAGAGACCATACAAAATACATGGCTTCTTTAATGCTCAGGTAATTTGGAATCAGCGGGTCATTGGTTGTCCATCCGGCCTGTTCTTTTTTAACGAAGAATCTGCCATCTGCCAACGATTTGATGGAAAGAATTCCCATATTTCTTTGCAATGCTTCGGGTATGATTTTTTGGATAAAACTGAAATAGGACTGGTCGAGCACGTTTACCGGCATCAAAACAGTGTCGAAAATATCTGATTCTTTCGTTCTTTCAAGCATTCGTGCATGGGCGAACGGATTTTGGTGGCCGGTAAAACCCAGGTATCGGATTTTGCCTTCCTCTTTTGCTTTCAGTAAAACATCCAGTACACCAAGTTGAATTCTGCTTTCGACATCTTCGGGTGTTGAAATGGCATGAACCTGGTATAAATCGAGGTGATCGGTTTTTAGCCTCCGCAAACTACCTTCCAAATGTTCAATGACGGTTTTCGCATCCTTTCCTGTCGATTTGCTTGTTAAAAAAATCAGGTCACGGTATTTTGGAGTCAGGTATTTGCCGTAGCGAATTTCACTGGTCCCGTCGGCATAACTTTCAGCAGTATCGAAAAACCTGATACCACCCTCCATTGATGCTTCAATTACCTCCTGCGCATCACGTTCAGTGGTCCAACCCACATGGAAACCACCGGTTCCAAGCATGGTTACGAATTCATTGGTGCGGCCCAGTTTACGTTTTGGAAGTACGTATCCCAGACGGTCAGAAACTTTTGTTTCGGCAAGTGTTGTACCTGCTAATGTTATGCCAGCGCTTACACCAGCAAGTATTTTTAGAAACATTCTCCTGTCTTCCATAACTCTTTTGATACATTTGAATTTGACTTCAGACCAAAAAACTATGCTTAAGTTTGGCACTTATTTTCATATTTCAAATTGTTATAAGGCCTTAATGGCGAAAGAAACAGCAATTTTCAATTGTGGCTATTCAGTCTCCAAGTTAATGTTTTATTTTTCCAATAGCAATCGGATATTTTCCTGCTTAATAAAAATCTTATGTCGAACTCACAGTATCAGACAAATTTCCAATTATAAACGAATCAGACATTTGAAGAGGATTGGAAATTAAAGTTCAAATCTTTACTGAAATTGATATCTATTTTTCTTCCCAGCCAGTTGGCTTTAACGCAGGATCATTCTCTTTCTTCAGGAAATCTGCATTTTCAAGCGATTGAGCTTCCCATTGGAGTAAAGCTTCATCCGGAACAACCTCAACAGGAACTTTCCACGATTTAGAAGTTTCATTATACGCCAGATTAGACTGTAATGAATAACATGAAATTAATGACCAGCGCGGATAATCAGACAGATTTGCTTCCGACCGGTGCAATAAATTGCTATGAAAAAACAGGGTATCGCCTGGTTTGAGCTCTACGAAAATCAACTCCATGGTTTTTAATGCATTGTCCACCATGACCTTGTCAGCACCTACCTGTTCACCGGCAAAACCATGATTTAATCTTCCTAATTTATGAGATCCCTTAATCACTTGCAGACATCCATTCTGCTTGTTGGCTGGCGACAAGGCGACCATTACACTAATAAGCTGATCAGGAAACATAAATTGGTTCTTGTACCAATAGCCATAATCCTGGTGCCATTCCCACGCGCCTCCAATTTTAGGTTCCTTTTGCATCAATTTGGAATGGTAGTGACAAACCGGTGAATTATCATCCAACAGATCGGAGATAGCCAGAATCATTTTTTCACTTCTCGTAAGGTATCCAAATACATCATTCCCTGGAGTAAACCATAATGAGAGTTTTGTCTTCTTTCCAGCCTGATCACTTAGATCTAAAGCATTTTTATTAAGATGATCGTCATGGGTGGCGACCTGATAAAGCTTTGCAGCTTCTGCATCGCTAAAAAACCCTCTAAGGATGATATATCCATCACGACGAAAGGTGACCTTTTGTTCTGTTGAAAGTTTAACCATGGTGATTTGCATTTATAATATTACAATAAATAATATACCAAACTGAACTACTTCTATTATGGTATCCAAACAACAATCAATCTGTTTTGTTTAGCGTTTTTATTAAAATGAACTATTATATAGCTTTAGGATTTAAGAATTGCCCTTCATTCGCTGTATTTATAACGTTACTACCATCGCAAAAGCCAACGGAAATGCAGGCTTTACGGACATAATGCCTTTGAGGTTTTGTCAACCAAATTTGGTTTGATAGATCCTACAAAATATGCTTTCCAGCCAGCTCACTTGTGAATGCAAATGAAGAAGTTTACAGGAAAGCCGTATGCGGGAAAACCACACGTACGGATTGACGAGGGGGCAGGGAAGGTGTTTCTATCCTTCCCGCTCTACTCTACTGTCTCCGTGGTAAGAACATCGGCCAATGTAGTTCCCATGTTAATTAAAACCGGTAGGGTGATTACTATTTAGAACAGGAAGTATTAAAATGGGTGTAGGTTTTTTATATTTGTATAAAAAAATTAAGGCAATGACAACAATAGTAATCAATGAAAAGTCAGTAGGGGCTAAAAAACTGGTCGAGTACCTAAGAACCCAACCATTTGTAACGATCGTTGAAGAAAAATCGCCGACAGCTTCGTTATTGAAATCCATGGAGGAGGCTGAGGTTGGGAAAACAACCGAATACAATAGTACCGAAGAGTTATTTTCAAAACTTCGGAAAAAGGGCAATGTTTAGGCTAATCACGACAAAAACGTTCGAAAAGGACGTATTAAAATCGCTTAATCGCTATTATACCAGTAAGGAAAAACACTCGCCACTAGTAATCTTTCAAATACAGAATCAAAATACCTTCTGTTTAACTTATAAACAAATTCATTTAGATACCGTTGCAAGTTTTCTCCCTTTATCTTGTGATAAACACCTAAAAAGTTTCTTTTCGCATTGCTTATGGCAATATGGACCCATTTTAAGGTTTCTTTTGTCACTTCCGGGGTTGATTTTTCCATAACATGCACTTCGATATACTTTTCGATGTCAATATAGCTTGCACTTCTGTCAGTGAAAACAATACTTTTTTCGTTAATTGACTCTTTTACAACATTGTTTATTGCCTCTGCTGAATGTCCCTTTAAAACAGTCATCTTAAAAAAACGACAGGATTTGCTTTTCTTTCCGGTATCCAGGTCTTCAAGAGGAACTGATTCTGCCATTACGGCTACATTTAACTGCCTTTGACTTCCTTTTCCTCGTTTGAGATTAGATCGGACTTTTTCACTAACTTGTGTTTCAAAATAGCCTTCGTCAAATTCAATCATATCGTTTAACTGGTACAGATTATCCCGTTTGCCCATAAGATCTCTAATGCGGTGCATAACAGATAAAACAGTATTATATCTGGAATGTTCCATCTGACGTTTTATCTCACAAGCAGACATGCCCTTTTTCGTTGACGTCATAAATAACATGATTAAGAACCATTTACGAACCGAAAGGTTGGAGTTTTCCATCACTGTTCCACTTTTTAAAGTAGTTCTAAAGGAACAAGAAGAGCACTGGAACTGCCACTTAGAGGCAAGCCAGTAGTGCTTCTTACTTCCACAAT
>JBAXGL010000243.1:0-4084 GCA_037139375.1 Bacteroidales bacterium
AACTGACAAGTCGTTACATCTTCGTCGGGTCCATGTGGGTGACCGTTGATGTAGAGCGAGCACATACCGCAGATACCCTCGCGGCAATCGTGGTCGAATACAACAGGCTCTTGACCTTTATTTACCAACTCTTCGTTGAGCATATCCAACATTTCGAGAAATGAACTGTCGATAGAAACACCGCTCAATGGGTAGGTCTCGAATTTTCCTTTTTCTTTCGGACCTCTCTGACGCCAAACTTTCAGCGTTATATTGATTATTTTTTCCATTTTAATTACGCTTTGTAGTTACGTTGTTGAACCTTAATCGCTTCGTACACCAATTCCTCTTTCAATAACTCAGGCTCTTTGTCTTCGCCATTGAATTTCCAGCATCCTACGTACGAGAATTTATCGTCCTGACGGAGCGCTTCGCCCTCTTCAGTTTGGTACTCTTCGCGGAAGTGACCACCACACGACTCTTCGCGGTGAAGTGCATCTACTGCCATCAGGTAACCAATTTCGATAAAGTCTGCTACACGAAGTGCTTTCTCTAGCTCGATGTTCAAATCGTCTCCCGAACCAGGAATACGTACATTTGACCAAAACTCTTTTTTCACCTCTTTGATTTTCGCAATCGCAGTTTCGAGACCCGCTTTGTTGCGACCCATTCCTACGAAATCCCACATCACAAGACCCAATTGTTTGTGCAATGAATCTACCGAGCGAGTTCCTTTGATGCTCATCAATTTAGCGATGCGCTCTTTAATCTCTTTCTCTGCTGTTTCAAATTCTGGCAACGAAGTGCTGAAACGTGGCACAGTGATTTGATCTGCCAAGTAGTTTTGGATAGTATATGGCAACACGAAATATCCGTCAGCCAAACCTTGCATCAATGCAGATGCTCCAAGACGGTTTGCACCGTGATCTGAGAAGTTAGCTTCACCAATCGCGAACAACCCAGGAATTGAAGTCTGGAGTTCGTAATCAACCCAAACGCCACCCATTGTGTAGTGGATTGCAGGGTAAATCATCATCGGAGTTGCGTATGGATTTTCGTCAACGATTTTCTCATACATTTGGAAAAGGTTACCGTAGCGAGCCTCAACCACTTTTTGACCTAAACGCTCAATAGCAGCAGAAAAATCGAGGTAAACAGCCAAACCTGTTGCACCTACACCGAAACCGGCATCGCAACGCTCTTTCGCAGCACGCGAAGCCACGTCACGTGGCACGAGATTACCGAAAGCTGGGTAACGACGCTCCAAATAGTAGTCGCGTTCGTCTTCTTTCAAATCGGTTGGTTTCTTTTTGCCTGCGCGAATCGCTTCTGCATCCTCTTTTTTCTTAGGAACCCAGATACGACCGTCGTTACGCAACGATTCTGACATCAATGTCAGTTTCGATTGGTTTTCGCCGTGAACCGGAATACAAGTTGGGTGAATTTGCGCGTAGCAAGGATTTGCAAAATATGCTCCTTTTTTGTAAGCCTGAATAGCAGCAGAACCGTTTGATCCCATTGCATTCGTAGAAAGGAAGAAGGCATTTCCGTAACCACCAGTAGCGATTACTACAGCGTGAGCAGCGAAACGTTCGATTTTACCTGTAACCAAGTTGCGGGCAATGATACCACGAGCACGACCGTCAACAACAACAACATCGAGCATTTCGTAGCGAGTGTATAATTTCACAGAACCTTGTCCCACTTGGCGACTCAAAGCTGAGTATGCACCGAGCAACAACTGCTGTCCTGTTTGACCTTTAGCATAGAAAGTACGAGAAACCTGAGCTCCACCAAATGAACGGTTATCGAGCAAACCGCCGTATTCGCGAGCGAAAGGCACCCCTTGCGCCACACATTGGTCGATGATGCTACCCGACACTTCAGCCAAACGGTGTACGTTTGCTTCGCGAGCACGGTAGTCACCCCCTTTGATGGTGTCGTAGAACAAGCGATAAACGCTATCGCCGTCGTTTTGGTAGTTTTTCGATGCATTGATACCCCCTTGTGCAGCAATGGAGTGCGCACGACGTGGAGAATCCTGAATACAGAAGTTCAATACATTGAAGCCGAGTTCTCCGAGAGAAGCTGCAGCCGAACCTCCTGCCAAACCTGTTCCGACCACGATTACGTCAAGTCGGCGTTTGTTCGAAGGGTTCACTAATTTCTGGTGTGATTTGTAATAACTCCACTTCTCAGCCAATGGCCCTTGTGGAATTCTAGAATCTATCTTTGTCATAAGAAATAATTTACGATTGAATGAATAAATCAGTTAGCACAACTACAATGACTGATGACGTAGAAATAGACAGTCACCAACGCAAATCCCAAGAAAATGATGGTTGAGAATACGTTTGCAATTACTTTCAAACGCGACAACCAAATCTTGTTGCTAAAACCGATGGTTTGGAATGCACTCCAGAAACCGTGAGTGAGGTGAAACCAGATAGCAGCATACCACACCAGATACAGAATGACATAAATTGGTTGCGAAAACCAGATTTTAATCAGATGTGCACCCGAGTAAGACTGAATACCAGCCAACTCAGCAAACATCATTTTTGACCAGAACTGGTAGAGGTGAAGACCGATAAAGCCAAGCACCACTGCGCCTAATACAAACATGTTTTTAGATGCCCATTTCACTCCTTTCGGAGCTTCGGTGTAGGCGTAAGCCTGATTTCCACGAGCTTTCTGATTTTGAAGAGTCAAAATCGTTGCATAGATAATGTGTACAAAGAAACCGGCAGCCAGCACCAGTGTTCCCACCAAAGCATACCAGTTAACACCCAAAAACTCACATACCTTGTCGTACGCTTCTGTCGAAAAGACAGCCACGATGTTCATGGACATGTGAAACAACAAAAACAGAATAAGGAAAAGACCCGATACACTCATGATCAGCTTTCTCCCAATTGATGATTTAAGAATCCACATAAAATTAAATTTAGATTTATTTATTAGTAATAATTATTTTGAGCCTGAAGTAAGCATTAGAAATCGGGTACAAAAATAGTGTTTAATAACATAATATCTGTCGATTACGGAAATAATTCCTTAATTGAAGGTGATATTTATATTTAATTTAAATAATGTTACCAGAATTGGACAGCAAAATTAATCGAAGATTAGAAATAAATGATACATCAACGATATAAAATAACGTCAATTGTCAATTTAAAATGGTTTCTACTGAAAAATATTTGATTTTCGCTGAAAAACTTTTCTGAGCTGAAAGGACTATCCTATTTTTGCGAGCATTCTTGTTTGCTTGAAAGACTTACTAAAAGATTGAAATTCAACAAATAATATTAAATTTGTTCCCAATACACTCCATTTTTAGGGTGAAAACACGTTAAATGCGGTTGTATTATTTGGATAAACCTTTAAATCTTAACTTTAACTGAAACACCATGAACTTTTATAAATTTATTGGCATTCTCTGCTTACTATTTTTATCGCTTAAACTAACCGCCCAAACAACCGTCAAAACAGTAAACGTTACAACGCCAGGTTCTCTAAGTACATTAATTAATACCACTGACGCCGGCACCATAACCACCCTTACACTTTTTGGAAATATTGATGCACGCGATTTTGTTTTTATGCGAGACAATATCACTCACCTTGCAGCACTCGACATCAGCACAGCTCGTATAAAAGCATACACCGGTATTGATGGAACTTATGCTGGAACTTCAATCACTTATTCTGCAGACGAAATTCCACTTTGCGCATTTTATAATGCCATCTCTTACACCTACAAAGGCACACTCACAAGCATAAAACTACCCACAACTATCACTTCAATTGGTGGATCCGCTTTTTATTATTGTTACGCTTTGGCGGGCACATTCACCATTCCCGCATCGGTGAAATCCATCGGAGATTATGCGCTATACGGTTGTAGTCAACTTTCGGCATACAGTGTTGAAACAGCCAACACGCGTTATTCATCGAACAATGGCGTGTTGTTTAACAAAAAACAAGACACGCTTTTCATCTGTCCAAGCGCTAAAACAGGTGCATACACCATTCCATCGACGGTAGTTTGCATTGCCAATTCTGCCTTCGACGGCTGTGGCGGTTTAACTGGTACTTTGAC
>JBAXGL010000244.1:0-4075 GCA_037139375.1 Bacteroidales bacterium
GTGGGAAATTCGATTTCCTTGAAGGAAATTGTGTTTCCTAGTTGGGAAATGCTTTCGGCAAGATGGGAAATTGAATTTCCTAGATGAAAAAGGGTTTGTGACAGATGATAATGCGTTACCGACCAATAGAGAGGGGTTATAATGAGTAGAAAGAGTCATATTGGATGCGGTATTGATAGATTATACAAAGAGTTTTAATCACTCTTTTGCAAAAATATCGAAAAGATTGATATTATCAAAGAGAATGGATGGTATTTTAGAAAAAAATAGAGGATGCGAGCAGTGAACCTTACTCTACAGAAATGTTTTGCATTACAAAAGAACCTAGCCTACACGACACCACCTATCGTTGCCTGACCAGAAACGGTCAGATTTTTTTGTGAATGTAACATTTCTACTGTATTATGACACAGTTGTTCTATCGGTTCTGGTAATCAATTTTTATTTTTGTGCATTGTCTCTAATGCCTTATTCTAGCTATGGAAAAAAACACTTTTCTTCGAAGTAAAGTTCTTGCTTTTCTTTGTATTAGTTTCGTATTTCTAAATATACAATCCCAGTCAATCAATTTGCTCCCAGCCATCTCCGAACCTTCAACTAACCCATTTGCTGCCACTACTTTCGATGGTGTAAAAGTGGGCGATACCAAGTTATACGGTTTTCAGAAAGATCCGGGCGAAACGATGATTGCCGCCTTTGCCTATTTTCATCCATCAAGTCCATACAAAGGCCAAAGCGCAATTCTCGACCGAATGGTGCTTTTGCTCGACTCCATCTTTACGCGATGGTCTGTCGGAAAGACTGCTGATTTAGGCGATTTCCCGGGAGCAGTAGAAGCAACCTATGCTTATCTGACACTTAAAACGTATGCGCCAGACAAAATCCCGGCTGATAGAAAAGCCAAATGGGAAGCCGGTATAAAGAACAAGAATAATTACATGTTAGCAAACTATTCGGGGATTTTCGTTTCAAATTCTGTTGGTGCGCTGGTAATGAATATGGAGATGAAGCGGGTCTTTGCGGTTTTTCTCGGAGGTTTATGTCTTAACGATACTGCTGTCGCCAACAAAGGAAAGCGGGCAATGGAGAACTGTCTGTTTAAAAATATCCTGCCCGATGGTGGCACACATTATGTCAGTTATTCCAATGAAACAATGGGATATCATAGTATAACTGTAGAAATGACTGCTTGGTATTATCTGTTTACTGGCTCTCAGGCTGCCAAAAACTTTTTGTTTGCATTGAAAAACTACAGTCCAATGAGTCAGATGCCAAACGGCTATGATGAATATTCCACAGCTCCTCCTTGGAAATCGCAATACGTGACCAAATTCCTGAGTAATTCAGCTTTGATGGAAGGGTTTCTAACCGGCTGTGGGTATAATTATACGATGGGGCAGGGGCAGAAAGGACTTCTCTATGCTTTTATTTATCGATCAGGAATCACCGCTTTGCCACTGCCTGATAATTTCACACTTTACGACCGAAATACGCTCGGTCCACGTTCGCATTACGGATTGTGGACAACGGTGGGAACTACCCGCGACCCAAGCACGCCACTGCCCGAAATTACCGAAACGCCCAATGTGCAAATGTGTGGAATCAGCACCTTTGCCGGAGCTGCCATTACGAAATCGGATGGAACGATAAATGCTGCTTTCCACGGCGCTGCACCAATGGTAAAATATGCCACCGGAGACGAAGACGACTGGAATCGCGGTAATAAATGGGGATTCATGACCGGCCCCGCCATGAAAACATCGCTCAGCAAAGGTCGTGAAGTGTATGGACTGGCCTCAAGCTACAATATTTATAAGCGTGATTTCACCAATTTTACGGGTTGGAAAAGCTGCCAACAATGGGTTTACACCCCCGACCGGGTTATTGGTATGACTGAAATCACGAACAGTGCCGTTTCAACTCTGTATGGCTTGGCACAGCGCATCGCGTTGGTCTCTTATCGTGGAACAGCCAAACCCGGCGATGGCAAAGCGGCTAAATTGGTTTTTGTGGACAACAATACGTTTGAATACAATAATCTGAGAGTCAAGGTTCAAAGCAAAGATTTTACGGGAAAAATTGATACCACATACTACGGAATTTACAGTACGACAGTTCCTACGTCCACCGATTTCGGTTCGGTGATGATTGCACTAAACGATGCTCAAAGTGGTAACGATGTTGCGGTCACTTATCCTGCCGGAACAAAACGCTATGCGTTGTTTGAAGTGACCTACAATACCAAATCATACAGTTCAAATGCGGCAAGACTAACCTTAGCAACAGGGCTCGAAGGTTTTGAGTTTCAGGAGGCGAGCCGAAAAATAAGGATGATTCACAACACAATGGCTTCAGCCATCTCTTATTCCGGCACCATGACTTGCCCGTTTGGAAGCGCTCGAGTGATGCAAAGTTGGAACGATGCTACACTCAATCGGCTCATAGTGGCAGCCGGTAGCACAACCATTCCCACTGTTTCGATACCTGCTTATGGGAATATCGTGATTGTAAACAGCGATATTGCCAACGACCAAATAGCTGGTTATAATGTGTATGAAGATATTTTCAATGCTTCATTACTTATTCCTATCAACGTGAATGTTGATTCGGCTGCCAATGGTATGGTTAATCTGTCGTGGAAATCTGTGAGTGGAGCAACTGGCTATAAGATAAAACGAGCTGTTGTGGCAGGAGGACCCTACGTAACCGTTGGAACGACCACCGATATAAAGTTTTCCGATGCGGGTTTGACTAATAATACGGCTTATTATTATGTAGTTACGGCTTCCAATTCAATTATTGAGAGTGCAGCTTCTGATGAGGTCGGCGCGAAACCAATTTTGATTACGGCGATTAATCCCATTTTGGAAAGGAAAATTCAATTATCGCCAAATCCAGCGAAAAATGTTGTGAAAATAAATAATGCTGGATTTTCACGCATTTCGATTGTGGATTCGGTGGGAAAAGTGGTCTTGGAGCAAAAACAAAATTTGTTTAATACTGAAATCAATATATCAAAATTGCCAGTCGGAGTGTATCACGTGCAAATTAACAAAGATAATTATTTGATTACGAAGAAATTGATTGTAAAAAGATAGTTGAGAAGAGTTGTTAGTTTATATTTTTTCTTGTGTTTGGGACGCTGCTGCAATTGTAATTTACATGGAAAGAAACTCTTATTTTTCCTAATTATATTCAAAATGAATCAACGAAACTTTTTTTTAGTCGGACTTTTCATGTTGTTATTTACAGTCTTGGAAATCAAAGCGCAACAATTGCTTTTACAAGTTCCAGTTCAAAATGAAGGCCTAGCTTATACCCGTTCAGCCCAGGCGCACGCTATGGAAGCCTTGAAAAACTACACTGCTATATTCGCAGGAAGCAAATATGCTTATGTGAACGGTTACAAAGTCCGACTCGACAACAAAGATATTTTGCGTGGCGATGCCGTTCTCAAAGACGGAGTAATTTATATTCCCGAAAGCTCTGCTTGTCTGATTGTTTCCAAAACTTTTCAACCAAAACCCATTCCTGCCGGACTCGTAATCCTTCAACCGCGCTGGGTATATGACTTCAACCGGACTAAAACGGATATTCCTGTTTCGGTCAGAACCGTTCATATCAATGGTGCAAATTATATTTCCGCTGCCGATTTAGCCAAAAGTGCAGGCAAACAAACCCTGCAAACCAAGCGTGGATTGCTGTTAATCAGCGATAAGGCCATTGCTTATTCCGATAACGACCAGACATTGTCTGATTGCATTGTGGCAGCTTTCGATACACCCGAAAAGCTGATGGAACCGGATATGACGATGAAATACATTCCGTTGCTCAAAGAGCAGGGCAAATGGACAGAACATGCCCGCGTTTCACCTGAAAAACTGAAAGAATTGGAGGAAAGCCCCGAAGCCGTATGGCCAGAAACTCCTCGCAGCGCGTATGATTTCAGTGGATTCAATTATAAATTACTCGGTTCTAAAGTGCCTGCGCCAGGCATTTATCCGCGTTTGTTATTTAGTACCGAAGATATTCCGATGCTGGTGCAACACATCAAAGAAAACAAATCGGCACAGAA
>JBAXGL010000245.1:0-4058 GCA_037139375.1 Bacteroidales bacterium
ATGTCGGCAATGGTTGATAATATGGATCAAAATGTCGGCAAACTAATTGCCAAATTAAAGCAAATGGGTAAGTTAGATAACACACTCATCATGTTTGCTTCTGACAATGGTGCCTGTACTGAAGGCAACGAAAATAACTCATTCAATGTGCCACAATCAGGGACTATCGGAAGTGTTTCGTATTATGCTTACCCGGGTCAAAGTTGGCCAAATGTTTGTGATACTCCGTACCGATTATATAAGAATGACAGTTACGAAGGTGGAACTTGTACGCCGTTTATTGCCTTTTGGCCCGCAGGTATAGCCAACAAAGGGATCATTAACAATACCGCATATCATTTTATTGATGTGATGCCTACATTGAAAGACATCAGCGGTGGAACTTACCCGACAACCTTTAGAGGTTCAACTATTGTGCCTATGCAAGGAAAAAGTTTTTTGCCAGTCTTGCAAAATACGACCGATGTACCTCGTGCAGAGCCGATTTTCTTTCAATGGGCTGCTGGTACCGCTATCCGTGTTGGAAAATGGAAAGCGGTAAGTTTAACAGCTAAAAATGTGCCTGTTTATCAGCTTTTTGATATGGAAGCAGATAGGAATGAGACCAAAGACCTTAAAGCGTCAAACCCTGACAAATTCAATGAACTTAAAGCGCTGTACGACAATTGGATAGCTACTGTTGCAACCTCTATTCAAACTCCTGTCAGAAATTCGTTGGGTCGCCTTTATCCTAATCCCACCAAAGCACCTGTTTATTGGAGTCACATCGACGGCTTAGATAAGGTCGTAGTCACTAATTTGGCGGGAGCTACGATTTACCAAGCTGTGAACCCAGCTAATGATTTTGTGGACATGAGCAGCTTCAGCAAAGGGGTCTATTTTGTAAGTTTATACAAGAATAATCAGGTAATTACCTCACAAAAAATTATGAAAGAATAACAACATTAGAAAATCCGTATGCCAAATTTAAAATTTCACATTTGCAAAACTGTTATTCTACTCGTTTTCGCTTTTAGTGTAGCTTTCGCAAATGCACAAAAGCCAAACTATGCCGTTAAACCGATATTAACCGGAATGATGACTTCTTCAACCAACAGCGAAAAATGGTTCAAAGATATTGCAGGTTGGGGTGTGACAGGGTGGGAGTGTTTTGCACCACATTATAGGGCGCAATTGTTCAGACAAAATACTGACGAGCGAATCAATGGCAAATTGAAAGGCAATGATACTACCATTCCTTGGCTCGAAGAGTTGATGCCCGCATTTGCGAGTTATCAAAATGCGGAGGAATACAAATGGCAGGACGAGATGATTCTCAAAGCCTACAAAGGGTGTGTCGACAATGGAATCGAGTTTAATTACGGCTACCCATTCCCCATCTTTCCAGTTCAGGATGTGAATCTCGTAAAGAAGTTAAAACCGGAACTTTTCGATGCCAATGGAAAGCTGATTATGACGCATCCTTTTTTGCGTGAATTAATGAAAAATCACATTCGTCTGTTGCAGAAAAAGCTGCCAAAGCTACACGGCGTTACCGTTTGGATGTGCGAGGGCAATGGGGAATTGGTGAAATTCGATGCGTACGACCTGGAGCACAACAAAGAGTGGTTGGATGCGTGGGTAGGTGCATTGAGTGAAGTGTGCAAAGAGTTAAATATTCAAGGAACTGTGTTTGCCCACGACTATTTCCATACCTACCTAACCCATCGTCATGCGTTTGAAGCGCTGGCGAAATACCCAGACATCATCGTGATGGAAGACAACACTTGGCCCGAAGAAAATACCTTGTGTCCACCATTTGCATTTATTCCCGAAGCGGATCAAAAAAACCTGTTTGCGAGCAACTGCATTTCTCAAAATATCCTGACCGATTGCGAATACCTCGGACAAGGTTTCTA
The DNA here is from genome assembly GCA_037139375.1 of Bacteroidales bacterium. GTDB lineage: Bacteria > Bacteroidota > Bacteroidia > Bacteroidales > UBA7332 > CAXXIC01. The sequence goes on from JBAXGL010000245.1 coordinate 1,899, forward strand.
CCCTTGTATTTTGCCTCGTTGGTGGAAATACTCTGTGAATGAAGGTCTTAAAAAAGGTGTTGATGTGGTGAATGGTCGCACGTTTTTTTGGGACAGAGGCTGCACCGACATCAATTTCGACCGAATGAATGCTTATATGTTGACTCGATTTTGTTATACACCAACAGCCGACCCCAAAAAAGTATTAACTGATGCGGTGCACGAATTTCTAGGAAAGGATGTTCCCAGTAAATTGATAGACATCTTTTACGAAACAGAACCCGTGCTTCAAAAGATAGTCGGCATCAATGGCACCAGTTCGCTGAATCATTCTGCATTTCCATTGGCTGTCTACCTCGACAAAGACTATTTCAACAACGTCAGGTATATGAAGGCGGTCGATGATTTGTTCCAAATGCCGGGCGCCAGTTTGTATCCTACTTATTCGGATGACATAGATGCAGCGCTCCAATGGAGGGTGCAAAACAACATTGTTGCAAAACCTGTAATTGCCTATTTGCGAGATAAAACAGAAGCGATAAATTGGCTCGAAAAGGTGATTCCGCATCTACCAAATCTGACCAAAAACTTACCAAATGACAAAGCTGCTTTTGTCAAAGAGTCCTATTATGCCATTTATATCTTGGCAAAAGGCATGAAACTCTTTGTCGAAACCGGAAAAGTCCATTACGATTGGTATAGAGAAAAAACATTGACTGGTAAAGAGGCACAAACTAAATTCAACGCATTGGCCACTCAACTGCAACAACTAGCTGAAGAGAGTCAGAACTTACCGTTAAATTTAAAAACGGATATGCTGCGGTTTGCATCTGATATTCGTAAAATAACAACCGTGAAACCAACGAAATGAAATTCTGATTAAAGACGCCTATATATAGCCATTTTTTTCATTAGTAATTCTCCAAAAAAACATTAATTTACAAATTTCATTTTAAACCATATTAAATAAAACCAATCAAACATTCTCAAATCAAGTATTAATCAATTAAAACAAAACTGTATGAAAAAGTACGTAATTTTTATGTTAGCAGCTTTATTTATGTTCTCTACAACGATGAGTGCGAAAAAAGACAAAAAAGGAAAAGGACCAAGCGTTGAAGTTCGTGTTGAAAAAATGGCAACAGATTTAGGATTAAACGATACCGAAAAGGCAACCGTTAAAACTTTATTGGAAAAACAAGATGCTGAAAAGAATCAGTTATTCAAAGACAACGACAAAAAAAGTGCGGAGTTCAAACCCAAAATGAAAGAACTGAGAAAAAAGCAAGATGATGAAATGAAAGCAGCTCTTGGTGATGAGAAATTTCAAAAACTAAAAGCTATGGAACCTTCAGAAAAGAAAGCAGGAAAAAAATCAGGTAAGAAATCTGCAGAATAATTAGTAGGTGGCTCGATTAGTTTTGTAATGTAGTGAATTATAAAAAATCAATTATTAATAACCAATTTAAAAAGTCAAGTATGAAAAAGTACGCAATTTTTATGTTTTCTGCCTTGTTGATGTTCGCAACAACGATGAATGCACAAGAAAACAAAGAGAAAAAAGCAAAAGGTCCAAGTATTGAAGTTCGTGTTGAAAAAATGGCAACAGATTTAGGTTTGAGCAATGTCGAAAAAGCAACCGTTAAAACTTTGTTGGAAAAACAAGATGCTGAAAAGAAACAGTTCATGAAAGACACCGACAAAGAAAGTGCTGACTTCAAACCTAAAATGAAAGAACTTCAGAAAAAGCAAAGTGCTGAATTGAAGGCTGCAATTGGAGACGAAAAATTCCAAAAATTACAAACTCTCAAAGCCGAAGAAAAAAAGGCAGAAAAGAAAGCGGAGTAACATTTAATCCAAACTTTAAATTGGAAGTGAGCAGATAAGTAAAATTATTTGCTCACTTTTTTTATATTATTCACAACAATTTATCTAAAAAAGATATATTTCGTATTACTCAGTCAAACAATGGCTAACCGCCGTTATAATGGCATATAGCACTACATTTATCCTGCATTATTCTTGTTTTTTGATAGAATGAAACAAAATCGCATCATAAATGAGACTTTTATAATTGGTGATTCAACTCTTTTTATTGTTACTTTGTTGCACATTTAATTTAATTCATTCACACAATTTAAATTTATTCAAATCATGAGAAAACTATTTACTCTTCTGCTT
>JBAXGL010000246.1:0-4041 GCA_037139375.1 Bacteroidales bacterium
CATCCAAGAGTGGAGCTGGAGGGAGTCGAACCCTCGTCCAAACGAGGAAGCAATATGCTTTCTACGCGCTTATCTTCGCCTTCATTTTCGTGCTTGAGCAAGACCGAAGCCACCCACTCAAACCTTATCCTCTTTAGTTTCGCCCAAGGCCCAAGGAAAGCCAAAGACTAGTTCCGATATTGCTGCACCACCGGTTCGGATTGCTTCGAAGCCACAGCTTCCGGGTGATGTCACGTCCCAATACCTAGTATCGGGATTTAGCTAATCTACTGTAATTCGATTAAGCTGCGAGAGCGTAGTTATTTTCGCCAGTTATAAGTTCGATGCCCGAGATTATAGAGCCGTTCATCAACGCTCTGCGTGCTTACATACCTCTTCTACCCGCTGTCAAATCCAGACAGCCCCATTAGTCAGTTATCTATCTGATAATCAAAAAGAAATGAATATTGTAACAGTGTGCGAGGAACAAATTAGTGACAAATTTCCCCAGTTCTGATACTATGTTCGGTTCTTTTCGATACAAAGGTAAGCATATTTATATTGAATGGAGCAAATTTGTCGATAAAGCAGTATTTCTATTCTCGAAAACAGGAATCAGACCTTATCCTTTCACACATTTCACCAACACTTTGCGTTCGTCTGCCAATGTTGTTGCGAATAAATAGGTTGATCCACCTTCATTCAGTTTGAGGCGTTTGCGGAGATCGGCTACCGAAGAAGGGAAATTTCGAACAGTTATGTTTGCTTGCTTTATGCCATCGAGTGATTGTTTCAGTTCATTTTTGTTCATCGAAAAAATGGATTTGATTTTGAATATTCGTCCAGGAAAATTTTCGATTCGCTCTGTTGAGGTATAAAGATGGCTGTTAGAATGCAATTTCTTCATCTTAAAGCGTATGGCAAGAGATTTGTAAGCTCCGCCTTTCATTATCGATGCATTGGGTTCGTAGAGGTAATCGTCAAGTTCGGACGTGTAATCTGAAGTGCACGCTTGCTCTTCTTGTTTGCTGAAAATAAAAGTTTGAATATCTTGTTTCGTGAAATTTATGCAGGTAATTGGAATATTTTCTACCAGTCTGTTTTCGAGAATTAGAATCAACTCTTTACACTCATTGTTGACAGACACGATGTGTACTGCAGTTGTTTGAGGAAGCGCCTGCAGCGCTAATGTCAAATCGAGCATAGGCGAAAGCTTAATTATTACCTGCTTGGCTTTTGCTAAAAGTTGAGGTGCGAGAAATTCCACATCGGGTTCGCAATCAGAAATTGCCACTGTCTTTCCTCCATGCCCATTCCGTCGGGCAGGATCAATGAAAATGCAAGCGACGTTTTCTATTTTCTCCAGAAAATGCAATGCCTCATCATTCACCACCATGATGTGTTGGAGTTGGAGAAGCGAGAAATTGTGTTTCGCAATTTCACATAAATCAGCATTTCTATCAACATAGGTTACTCGCTTGAATGACTCTGCCATAAAGGCGCAATCGATTCCAAAACCTCCTGTCAAATCAACCAGCGTTTCACCTTTAGTCAGCGATGCTTTGTATTGGGCAGTGATTTCAGAAGAACATTGTTCTAGCGATATATGGCGGGGAAAAAGCAAATCGTCCACCGCATGCCATGTTGGTACCTTTTCAGCAATAGCTTTTCTTCCAGCTATTTGCTGAATGGCGTAAGGCAAATCGATTTCAGGGAATTTGCTGGCTTTCAGTGCTAGTTTATTCACGTCGTCATTAGCATGTTGGCGTATAAACTCTTTGATGGAGGTTGACTGAATGGCCATCGTTTAAAAAGCTTATTTCAATAATGCTTTGATGGGAAATTTCAGCCCTTCGAATGTGTCTAGATAGGCTTTTACAGAGCCGATTAGCACTTTGGCTTCAACCAACACAGGCATTCGATTTTGATCGTCAGTGACCCAAACGGTGACATCTTCGCCACCCTTAAATGCGGTGCCAGCAACCATAAACGAAGAAAACTTATGGCATTTAAACGACTGATTTTTGCGAGTTTTGACTACTTCCTTACCCAAATATCGCACAAAAAGAGAATGTATTTTGCCATCCAACACAATCTTTACAGGGATTTTATCATTTAATTTATAGCGATCAAAATCAAGATTTCGAGCATTATAAACAGCAGAAAGAACATCGTAAGCACCTGATTTCAAAGATATAGTATCTTTTATTGGTGTTTTATTTGAGTTTTGAAGAGTGGAATAAATTTTATTTGTGCCATGTTGGAAGGTGTACGATTCGTAGATTTGCAAATTGCCTTCTGAAGTTTTTCTTTCCGCAAAAAGAGGTGAAAAATCGTCAGCAGTAGCGTATGATTTGAATGAGTCGCGTACCCTGAAAAACCAGTCGTAGCGTGGAATGCTGCTTGCTTTCGATTCGAAACACAAAGCAGAATAGGTTGAGTATAATTTTTGACTTATTTCAAAATCTACATCTGCTGCATATACCCAAATTAGCCCCCAATTGTAGAACGCTTTGTAGGTAAGCCTTTCGCCCGGTTTATAAGCAGGTTCGGTTTGATTTTCGGCAAACAGCGTTAATGAAGAAAGTAAACAAACAACAAGAAGTATGAGATTCTTTTTTAGTTCAACGTAACCTAAATTCATTCTGTTTATCTAGTTGGGTTGTAATGGGTTGTAAAATTAGCAAATTGAATACAAAAACCAAGATACAATTCAGAAAAGTTCGAGTTTGAGCAAATATACACGACTATAATTCACAAAAGGTGTGGTTTTTAGTATATTTGCGTGAAAAACAGTATGAAATTATCAATCTTAGTGTCCTCTATATTACTCTTAATCACATTTAGTACATCTGGACAGGAAAGGTCCTATAATATTACTATTAAAAGTAGGAATGAAGTCATAAGCCTTACGAATCAAGCAAATCAAAAAATTAAAGATCTTCATCCCGAAGAGGCTTTCCCGCTCCTATTAAAAGCCATTGCAATTGATTCGACTATAGTGGATGCTTATGAATTGATGTATAATGCCGCTATGTCTGCCAAAAGAGGGTCGTCCGAAGTAGTGGCAGTGCTGCAAAAAGGCCGGAGAATCTATCCCGAAGATGATGAGTTGTCATTCTATTTGGCAGATATTTATCGTATAAGCGAAAAACTACCTAAGGCTATTGCTGAATATTCGACAGCCATTCGTCTATCGAAATCACAAACTACAACGCCAAAATTGATTCATTCGTACTACTTTAACCGAGGAACTTGTTATCTAAAAGTGAAAAACTACGATGCTGCCATACTTGATTATGCGGAATGCTTGAAGAGCGACCCTGAGAATTCCTTCACCAACTTAAATATGGGAAATTGCTATTACAACAAGAAGCAAATAGCTAAAGCACGGATTTATTGGCAGAAATCGGCAGATATGGGCAATGGTGCAGCCAAAGAATACATTTCGAAATCAGCAAAAATGGTTCACTAATGTTGAGTGAGATGCGTTAGACAATCTTCAATACACAGTGCTTCGAATGTGCCAGATTCTGTGGCAACAGCGAATTTGTTTCCCTTTTGTATAATAGAAGGGAGAGTTGGAGTGGCAGAAATGGAAAATCCCTTTCTATTCAATGCTTTTTTCATCCAAATATAGGTCGCATCATCCGCTTCGAGATAAATCGGTTTTTCTTCTTCGATGTTAATCTTGAATGCACCATTCGAAAGGTCGAAAGAGAGATTCTCTTTGTCGAAAAACGAGTTTAAGGTGCCCGATATTGCCAAATCTTCAGGTATTCCGCTTTCTATTTGTCGGTGTTTTGCCATCAACCATATTTTGTCGGACAGTTGTATCGCTAAATCGAGATCGTGGGTCGAGAGCAGCACAGTTTTCCCTTGTTCGGACGTAAGTTTGCGGAGCAATAGCATAATCTCCACGCGGCTCGAAAGATCAAGAAAAGCAGTTGGTTCGTCGAGCAGGATAAGTTCGGTCTCTTGCGCAATCGCTTTGGCAATCATCACCTTTTGACGCTCTCCATCGCTCAACTCGAGTAGATTGCGGTTCCCGAAATTTCCAAT
>JBAXGL010000247.1:0-4010 GCA_037139375.1 Bacteroidales bacterium
TCTCGGGCAAATAGCCAATGCGGCGCTTCACCTCCATCAAATCTTTTTCGACATTGAATCCGCAAACAGAAACCGAACCAGAATCGGGTGCAAGTAGTCCGGTCATGATTTTCATGGTGGTTGACTTTCCAGCGCCATTCGGTCCAAGAAAAGCGACAATCTCGCCTTTCCCTATTTCGATAGACAAATCCTCAAGGATTTTTTGCTTTCCGTAGCTTTTATTGATGCGAGATAATACGATTGACATGTGCGAATATATGATGTACTATACCGTTTTGTCTTCCACATTACCAGTTCTTTTCAAAACGCCCCATAGAGCCAATTCGCCTTTAATGGCTTTGTTGTAGGCTTTCACAAGTACATACCACATAATTTGACGATAGATGAGGCGTTGCAATGCGAATATAAAAAACGTTTTGATGGTGAACTTCTCTTTGTCAAAACGAAAAGCCATCCAAGAAATCGCGCTATCGAACAACAAAAATCCGACATAAAACTCAAGCACATACCCCGTATTACCAGCAAATATGGAGTAAATCATCAGAATATCAACGATTGGTGAAAATAGCGGTAAAAACATTTGAAAAATAAGAACATTTGGTAAAATAATCCAGCCCAAATTAGGTTGTTTCGTATTGAACAACAGTTCTTTATGTTTCCAGAAACTTTGCATGATACCAAATGCCCAACGGAAACGTTGCTTGACAAACATTTGCAGCGTTTCGGGTGCTTCGGTGTACGACAAAGCCTCATTGCAATTTCTAATCTTGTAGCCTGCTATTAACAGTCGCATCGTCAAATCGCAATCTTCAGCAAGTGTGTCAACAGTAAATCCGCCAACTTCGATTAATGCTTCCTTCTGGAATGCACCAATAGCACCCGGAACTACCATTATTGCATTCAATAAATCGAATGCCCTTCGGTCGAAGTTTTGACTGGTGATGTATTCTATAGACTGCCAATTTGTAAGCAAATTTCGTCTGTTGCCCACTTTCACATTTCCAGCAACAGCTGCCACATCCTCATCAGCGAAATGACGAACCATTTGAGAAATGGCATCAGCTTTCAAAATTGTATCAGCATCGATACAAACCAAAATATCACCGTCTGCACGTTCAATCGCAAAATTTAGCGCAGATGCTTTACCTCCATTTGGTTTGGTAAAAACTTTGACTTTCTCATTGCTGTTGAACTTATCATAAACCCGTTGATAGGTAGAGTCTTTAGATCCATCGTCGACAAATACAATGTTGAAATTTGGATAATCAATTTTTAGCAGATTGAGTATGCTTTTTTCAATATTTACTTCTTCATTATAGGCAGGCACTATGATACTAACCTTTCTTTCTTCTTTCTGAGGATCAACAGTGATTATTCTTTTGCGTTCTCTTATTCGATTAATAAGTGTAAGAATCACCAACAAAAAGAGCTTTGCTGAACTTAAAATTAAAGCAAGTAAGAAAAGAGAAAAAAGGAAACTTTGCCAATAATATGTACCCTGTACAATGGCATCGTCAACAAATGTAACATAATTTGAAGGTACTTCGGGCATAATGTCGGAGCGCTTTTTCCCCATTAAATCAGCAACAGTAGCAAATTTGAATCCTTCTTTCTGAAAGTATTCGATGATGCGTGGCAAAGCTATAATGGTTTGTGTGCGATCACCTCCAGCATCGTGCAGTAGAACAATGTTTCCATAGCGGTTTGCATTTTCAATGCGTTCAAGAATAGTATCTGCACTCACTCCGGTCTCCCAGTCTCTGGGGTCGTATGATGAAGAAACAGCAATCAAACCTTCTTGTTTGGCGGTATATAAAGGGATAAACTCATCTAAGCTTTTAGGTTCGGAAGTGTATGGCGAACGAAAAAGAATAGTCGAGTGCCCAGTAACCGCTTGAATAACTCTGTTTGTGGTTCGAATTTCAATCCGTTCGCGTTCAGCGCCAACACCACTTAAATTAGTATGCGTAAAAGTGTGATTACCTAATTCATGACCTTCGCGGTAAATACGTTCTATAACTGGAAGATTTTGTTCGGCATTGTTTCCAATAATAAAAAATGTGGCTCGAACATGGTATTTACTCAGAATGTCCAAAATTTGGGGAGTAAAATCATCACTTGGGCCATCATCAAAAGTGATGGCAACCCATTTTTCTTTCCGAAATCCAGATCTATCAACGACGCACGATGCGGGCAATACTTTATAATCTTCTTCAGTAATCAATTCATCCTGAGGAGATACTTGCACTTTAATTACACCATCTTTTGGCAAACTCAATATATTATATATCTCTCCTCCAGTACCCGTGAAGTTGATATTGTAATTTGACTGCGATTTATGCAGTACGGAATAATTAAATTTATCTTCTTTGAGAGATTGGAAAGAAAGATTTCGGGCAAAAAATTGCCAGATTCTAATATCTTCGGACCCCAATCTCCACAACGCAACTCCTGCGGTTCCGAAATCTTCAGCAGCTCTCATTGCATTGAAATTGGTTGCTGCGTCAGCAAAATAGACTGTGTGTTTAAGATTGTTTTCGTCTTTATAATTATACGTTAGATTATACGTTAGATTATCGAAATCAATTTTAGCTTCTGTTTCGGAAGCTTTTGTAATTGCTTTTTGATAAGTTACATTGGTGCCTAAACAGCCTTCAGGCCAGTCGTATCCATAAGTTGGAACACACAATATTAATTTCTCAGGAGGGATACTCCTCAATGTTTCATTCAAAGCAGCTTCAATCCACTTGTGTGCCGCAATAGGACCAGGCAGCCCTGGAGCATTATGCTGATCATACGCCATTAAGAATATAAAGTCATTCCTTTTAGCAAGTTCCTTGAGGTTGTACGCTTCATTATATGGCTGAATGTCTTGAGTGACAATGTAATTCTTTTTATGTAAAGCAGCATAGAGCTCTTTTTGAAATGCAACAATATATCTGCTTTTAGTCGCATCCTCCAAATTTTCAAAGTCAATATTTACGCCTTGAAATTTGTATTTATCTAAAGCACGAACGATGCTGCTGATAAATTGATTTCTTCTTTTTGGAGAAGATATGATACGGTCTACATTCTTTCCATTGAATCCGCCTTTAAAAAAGTTTGTAATCATGGGTACGATTACCACTTTTTCTTTACGCATAATATCGAGACCAATCGAGTCAATCTTAAGCGCAATTTCATTTGTACTATCAGTCACAAAAAACCACTCGGGTAAAACCATATTGAGTTCCGAAGCATTATATTCCAACGAATATTTCGACTGTACATCCCAATTCACATAAAACGCAGCTCGAATAGGAAATTCAATCTGCCTATTGGCAGGAAGCGCCACTTTCTTTTCATATAAATCGTGATCTTTATTTAAGGCACGGATTTTCCTAATATCGGCTTTAAACTCTTTTTTTGCTTGAGGCGAGAATGCTGCACTCATCTCTTCAGCAGTTAGTTTCTGCAGTTTTTTCTTTTTCACTTCGATATCTGGAAGTTTTACACTCCTCTGATGACCTAAAAGTGAAATTATAAATGTAACAGATAACAATAGAAATACGACCAAAAATGATCTAAAAAGCCACTGAAAACGGTTCCAGCGTGTTGGCTTATCGGTTTGAAAAATCTGACGTGGTTTGTTTGGCATAATTTAAACTTTTCAGTTTCCTTGTTTTCAATGGAATAAATATAAAACTCACTTTTAAAAAGCCTACAAATAATAAATTTGAAGACATTCTAACAAAAAAAGTATGCAAATATACTTATAGTAATATGATTTCGAAATGCTAATATAATATAAAGACTAATCTAACGTGCGGTTTTTACTATTTTTTTATTTTTCAGCATCTGAATATTTTCTTAATAGCAATTAGATTGAGCCAGTGGAATGTATTCTATTTGTTTATTGCAAAACAATTTGTAAGTTTGCAAGCTTAATAGACCAAATAAACAGACCATTATGACTTTTAGCCAACTGAGCTACTCAATTTTTGAAGATAGCACCAGCCAGTATCACGTGA
>JBAXGL010000248.1:0-3987 GCA_037139375.1 Bacteroidales bacterium
ATGATAAGCAACAGCCCCACGCCTATACGATATAGACATGGAGCGTTTGTTGCTATCATCCCGTAGTAATTGAAATTGTCGAGATTTCAGGAGGGGATAATATTTTAAACGCTTTCTATTTTCTAAAATGTATGGTTAGCCAGCTAACCGGTGGCTGTTGGTTTTTCTTTGTCGTGAATTAGTTGTTTTGAGTTTGGTGATTATTCTGGTTGTTGTTGATTTGCTTTTGATGTTGGCTTTGCTGTGCAGCAATCACTTCACAAAAATAGTAAAATGTTTGAAACAACAAATAGATATTAAAGAATTATTTCAGTATTTTTTTTATGCTGTAGAATGGCAGCATATTTATTTGTCAGTCTTTCGCTTTACGGTATGTTTAAATTTGAGAACTGCGAAGTTTAATTCAATAGTGGTTTCGGTATCTGTTATTTGTTGGTCTTCGCCCAGCAAGTCGGCAATAATATCGCCACTGCGCTGCATCAAGCTTTTTTGTGTCTGCTCGTCTGCCTCGTTCGATAGCTGCACTACGGCTCTCGATAACTCTCTGATTTTGGCAAATGCCTCTACTATCGCAATGGTAGTCTGTGTGGCTTTGTCACTTTTGAGAATGGTGGCAAGCATATATAGTCCTTTTTCGGTAAAGGCTTTGGGTAAAACAGGTGAGAATTTTAACTTTTGAAGGTGGTGGAAATTTTCCACTACCTCTGTTTTTTCGGATTGAATGAGTTCAAAGATATATCCATCTGGAAATTTGTCAGGGTTATTCTTCACAGCTTTATTTATATCTCTTGTTTCTACCCCATAAAGTACAGCGACATCGCTGTCCAATATTACTTTTTCATCACGGATTGTAATTACTTTCTCTTCCACTTGATTAAAAGAGATACTATTCTCTGATAGGACTGACATACGATTGTGTTTGTATAGTTGTAGTATGGATAGGCTTAGAAATAAATTATCACAAAAATACTAAAATGTTTGAAATAACAAATAGGGATTAAAGAATTATTTCAGTATTTTTTTTGATTATGCTTTTTATACAGATACCATGATTGCGTCTGTGAGTCGCACCTCAACAATCAGCAATTTGTTTGACACTGTTTTTTTTTATTTGTTTTTTAGTTTTTTGATGGATGTATTATCCAATAGAGATTTAATTTGTATGATTGCCATTTTGTTCAATTCGGTCAGTCGCTGGCTTTGCGTCAAGCCTTGCTGTATCATAACGGCATTCAGGCTCTCCATATTCGATAAAACCACCAATTGTTCTAAACTTGCCACATCTCTTAAGTTGCCTTTGGTCGATGGATTTTCTTGTCGCCATTGCTGGGCAGTTTTTCCAAATAGTGCGATGTTTAAACAGTCAGCCTCTGTGGCATATACAAATGCAATTTGTTGGGGTGTAAGTTCTTTGGGTATCAATTTTTCTTTGATTGCATCGGTGTGTATCGTATAATTTACTTTTGCTAAGGTGCGTTGAAAATTCCAATCTAGTTTTAGTCTATCGTTTTCATCTGCTTTTAGCCGCTGATATTCTTTTACGAGTAGAAGTTGAAATTTTGGACTTATCCACATTCCAAAGTGAAATGCAATATCCTTGTGTGCATAAGTGCCGCCATACCGACCTGCTTTTGCCGTTATTCCAACTGCGCCTGTTCGGTCTATCCATTGTTTTACAGAAAGCACAAAATTATTTCCTCCGGCTGTATTTTTAATTGTACCGAATTCGGTATAATTAAAATTAGGATTATACATTGCTTCCCACTCGCCAATATATTCAATTGTGTTTTTTAAACTCAACCACTTGATGATAACAATTTCCTCCATCTGGCTATGTGCCATATCGGTTAGCGAGATATAATCCTCATTATTATGAGAATATATTAGAATCTCTTTGTCGTCTATCTGTATGGTCTTATTTTGAGCCATCGTGATTTTATTGTTTTGAATTTATCGGCACTACAAAGCTAGCTCTATTTTGGGTATTTTCCAGAATAGCTTGGTTGGCAATCTATCTGATGCAAAAATACTAAAATGTTTGAAGCAACAAATAGGGATTGAAGAATTATTTCAGTATTATTTGCGTTTGTACAGACGCAATGCCTTGCGTCTCTAAGTCGCGCCCCAACTATCAGCAGATCTATAAAAACAAAGAACCCCTGCGGTTTGTATCGCAAGGGCTCTTCTCTGGAAAATAAAAGTAAAGTCTTTTACCATATCGGATAAGTTTTAGTTTAAGTTTTGCAGTTGAAAATCAAGAATCTACGACGCCACTTCCATATACAAGGTCAGTTTGGTGGTTTCGCCAGCCGCCACCGTAAACGGCATGTTGTTTGTTTTGTAACCCATTTTCGAAGCCGTCAGCAGGTAATTACCTTCGCTTAGGTTTCGGATGTAGAACCCGCCTTTTTCTGCCGATTTTTTCGAGATTTCGGGCGGCGTAATCATCAAATCGGGAGTCACAGGGTCATCAATCCGGCGAATCGCCATTTTCACACCCGATAGTGGGTATTCGGTTTTTGCCTCTGCCACAGCCCCACTCACACTTCGTGGCCGCATGGCTGTAATCAACTTACACGCATCGAGGTAGCGGCTATACAGCGCAGGGTCTGAGTGCATGAGCAACGCCACCGAAAGTGATAGTTTAGACAACGTAACATCTGCCTTAGCAAAAGCAGCTTGTATCGTGCGTGTGTCTTGCTTCATCTTCATCTGGTAGCTGCGATAGGCAGCACGCAATGTCTCAAGCACAGTCAGCGACGTAGCAATCGGCGTTAAATCATCTAACACCAACACCGCTTCGTTCGAAGTCAACACCTTGGTGCCTCGTTCGTGCATCATTTTTGCCACATCAATCAACGTAGCACTTTTCATTCGAAGTAGCTCGCGCTCTGAGTAATTCACATCGGCAATTAGCGCATCGTTTTGCGTTTTATCGGCATGTATCACTAGTTTTTTCGCCAAAAGTGCCATTTTCTCCGCAATAAGAGCTTTTTCACTTTTGAATTTCAACATTTCTGCCACATTAGCATACTGTTGTTGCGATGTTACACCGCTGATTGCTGCCACTGCTTCGTTGAAAGCTGCTTCTCTCGGTGTAAAATCGAGTAACGAACTGAAGGCTGCTCTTTCTCTTTCGATTAGCCTCTGAACTGCCACGTAGGAGTTCAATTTTGAAATTTGGACTTTTTCCATTTTTCTTACTTTATTAATTTTTATTATTCAATATCCATTAAAGTCGTCCAATCAATCTTTCATTTACCTTACATCTAAGTCCTATATAATACTTTCTGATATTATGGTTAAAAGTGTGAAATTCGCAATTTTATAATTAACATATCCGATGCGATTTCTAAACTTCCGATTGAAATTCATACAATAATATCAATCTCGATGCAAATGTACGTTAAATAATTGATAAAAACAAAAATATTTTAAATATATTTTCGTTAAATGTAAAATTTAGTTTTAGTTTTTTGTTAAATTACTGGAAATCAAAATGTTAAATTAGTTATAAAAATACACTATTTTTGTTAGCATAAATCATTATTATAGATATACACAATAATCTATTATATATAGGAGCGATAGTTTGATATTTAATCGCATCAAAAACAAGTTTTACCACCAAATTTATGCAAATCATACACCAATGCGCGACAAACAACGCACAATGCGCGGCTGGCATCGACAATGTCAAGCCACACAATCGCCAATGCGCAACTATTCAACCGCAATGCGCACGAATCAATCTGCAATGCGCGACAATCATACGCCAATGCGCAGTACTTCATCTGCAATGCGCAGCTATCATACGCCAATGTCACACCCATCAAACAGTAATGCGCATCCATCTCTCGATATTGCGTACTAAAAAACCCGCCTCGAAAAATTCCGAAACGGGTCTGTTGATTTCTATTATAGCAACTTTGCCATCCGATGCGTTACCTTTTCAATTATTCAATTACTCAACCTCTAGTACTTGAG
>JBAXGL010000249.1:0-3955 GCA_037139375.1 Bacteroidales bacterium
CCAGCCCTCCCCAAAGGGGAGGGAGTTGAGCGTATTTCGACATTTGTTGTATTTGAAGAACATGACCCCACCCAGCCTCCCCGAAGGGGAGGAGAAAGAAACGGATTATCAGCAAAATATTGTTTTGGGGTGTAATGATATCCACATTTGGTTTCACGGTTGCAAATGCCAACGGTGCGATGAATGGGTTCATGTGTGTCGCCATTCAAATACAGGGTAAAACTGTGAATGGTTTCACATGCTGGGCAAGTGTGGCGAGTGGATTTTCCTTTGTATTTTTGAAGATAGTGCATAGTTTGTAGAATGTAGATGGTAGATGGTAGTTTGTAGTTTGTAGAATGTAGTAAAAAAGAAGAAAATCAGTAACATGTGGTAACATTGGTAACAACTGTTACTAGTGTTACTAACTGTTACTATCAACACTTTCTCTTGATTTTTGTATGGTTGCGGCATAAAACTTCGGAAAGCCTTTGCTGTAAAGGATTTCAGCACTATTTGACCGCAACTAAATAGAGTTCTATTGAATTCTGTTTTTTTATTTTAGTTGCGGGGCAATTCTTCCGAAAGCTATACTGCATAAGGGTTTCAGAAGACCGCAACCGCAACTCCGCAACCAAGGGTTGTTTTTACTCGTTGCAGATTTTTGAAACATATTGCCTAGTGATTCCAATGGAATCGGCAAAGGCCTGTTTGTTCTTGATGCCATATTCTTTTTGAATGGTTTTTATAGCTTCAGCGGAATTCATTTTTGATGGAATGTTGGTATTATCCACCAGGATTATTTTTGAATTGAAATACTCACAAAGCTTGATGGCATATTGAATTGCTTCTTTCGTTATCAATCCTTGTTGCCATTCCACATTGTCGTAAATTCCCCTTATGATTTGAACGATGAGTGCTAACCGCAACACCTGTATTTCCATTTTGGCATAGGTGGCCCTAACGAAATTGTTTGAACAATTATTTACCAAGTCAGTGGTTTGGTTGGCATATTTTATAAACAATATTCTTGCTTCCTGGGAAAGTGTGAATGGATTTTCAAGCTTTGGCAAATAATAGCAATGCGTAATCAGTTTTTCGTACCGCTCCATTATGCTTCTGTCGGGAGTTCTTTCAGAATATTTCTGCTTCTTGACTTCTTTTGGATAAACGTACAAAAAACGGCTTGCAAAACCATTTTCTTTCAGTGTATTGCTGACCAATGCAATGTTTAATACCTCGGGTTGTATCGTTCCGCATATGGTAAGGAATGGTTCTGGTATTTGCAGTGGTTCCTCACTTTTCCTGTTGATGCAGAATTGTGCATTGTTGAAGATGGATAAATACCTGCTAATTTCCCCGTTCTTGTTGTATCTTCCAAAGTCGGCAAACCAGCCAGACAGTTCATCACGATAGAGCGATATTGAACCGTTGTTCCGAAACATGGTCTGGTACAAACTCTCGGGAGTGAAATCATCTATCAGGCATTGCTTGAAGAATGGTTTTTCTGGTTCCTGGGTTTTGATTTGTTTTGCCTCGGTACATTCCACCTTCCAGCGACTCAACTCCAGCTGATATTCATCATAGCTGGTGTTGTCGAGTTTTTGTAATGGTCGGAAAGCTGCTGATACGGGTTCAGTCTTCCCTACTCCGGGAGGTGCCACCAGCATTACCCACAATTGACCGAAGTTCCTGTATTTACCGCTGTCAATCGTGATTTTTTTTCTTATTGAAGCACTGACCGCGCTTAATGCAGCCATGACCGGGAACTCAATGGGTACGCCATAGACCTCTGAAATCTCAATAGCAAATTCAAGTATTACCTGTGGTAATCCATTTATTGGGAAAGCTGTATCATTGGCATTCGAATTCATGCTATTGGAATGAATTTCCGCTTTCAGTTTCTCAATAAAATTTGTACTTTTGTATTGTTCTGGATTCATTGCCTCTTCGAACTCTCCAAAGTTTGAAGGGGCGTTTTTTTTGTCTATCATTTTTTTCTCAGTTTGGTTATTGATTTATGATAGTTCTCATCCAACAACTTTTGAATGTCGGACATGCGGTAATAGATTTTACCGCTAATCTGGGAATAACTGATTAGTTCCTGGTCTCTCCATAGCTGTGCGGTACGAACACTGATGCTCATAAGGTTCATGAATTCTTCATTCGAGAAAAATGGATTATCGGGCAGCTTTCGAGTTTCGTTTAAACCACCTATCAGTTTATCCAATCGCTTCAGAAGTTCTTCGTGTTTTTCGTTTATTACCAACATAGCATCCAAGATTATTTCATCATCGCGCATTTTCTTGCGAATGTCGGCTTCAAATTTTTCGAAATGTTCCTTGAAGTTCATTTCTTGTTCCTCCCGTTAAAAAGTTGATTTTCCTTCAGTTCGATAAATTCTTCCACAGTTTGTATTCTGTTGGATAGAAGCCAGGATTCAATCTCGTTTTTCTTGAAAATGACCCTTGCATTTTTCTTGTAAAAAGGAATTGCTTTCTCGCAAATCATCTTGTTGATGGTGTTGACGGCATAACCAGTCAGTTGGCTACATTCTTTTTTTCCGAAAGTTTCAGGGAATGGCTCTTTTTGTGATTGAATGTTTTGCTGCGGTTGAACCATTGTGACAATTAGCTCTTTGAACTGGCCAATGGTAAGTGCAGCCAAGGGAGTTTCGTTGGTTGGTTGAAATCTTGTTTCCATGATGATACTTTTTTGAGTTTTTTAGAACCCAATAGCTGCGCAGTCTATTGGGTTCTTGCCTGCAAAAGTATCATCTAAATACCAGCATATATCATCAAATCACGTATAATTCAGGGTCGTAGCACGACTCGTGGTAGGTCGTGGTGGGTCGTGATTGTGATAATAAAAGCCTCAAAATCGAGGCTTTAGGTGGGTCGTGGTTAGGGTCGTGAATTTTGTCACTTATTTTGCTTTGAAACAGTGATAATTTGTTCTATTTCTTTGTGCGTTTTGCTGGTTTCGTAAATTTTGCGGGTTGGTTTGACATAATCGAACCTGTCAAAAGCGACATTTATAGTGCTCGAAATGCTTTCACCGCATAAATGTTGAATAACATTTGATAACATGGTGGCTGAGCCATACCACTTTAAAGGCTCTGGGATAATTAGGTTCTTTTGGTTAAACCAAAAAAGCCAGACATCAGCATTTGGATTTCGAAGCCATTTCTTATTTGATAAGTATTGCATAACTTTTATCAGACAGTCGTCTAAATAAAGTGTGTTGAATTTAGGAGAAATATTAGGTTGTAAGTTGTCAATGTCACTCACTGGGAATTTATTATCATTTAAGGTGTACAAATTGCATTCTACCTTTTCAGCTAATTTAACTAGACAAATCTCGAAGCATAAGAATAATTCAATTAATCTCTCAATAAAATCAAAATGGTTGATTAATCGATTTGTCAAATCATAACTGACGTGATTCTTGCAATTTTCAATATCTAATGGAGAAATAATATTATCAAATTTGAACTTGACATTTAATACAAATACAAACAATTCTTTGTAATTAAGTTGACAGTTTGAATCACAAACACATTGATTATGAATACTATTTTTGTTTAAGTCACGTAAAATAATATTTGCGTAAGCAATTTTATCAGCTTTATTGTTTAGAAGAAATAAATTATTTTCAACTTCTAAAATAACTTGTTCAAAGAGTTCAATATATTCGCACAATGAGTTCTCCTCAACATGTTTTACGTATTTATTTACCCAGCAGAGTGTTTTAAATTCTAACCTGTTTTTGAGATTTAATGGCAATTCATTTCTTATAGCATTTTTGTGATTATAAAAACCATAAGAACGAATCTCATTATCGAATTTAACTTCATCGAGTTGATTTGATGTGTTACAAAATGAATTGTGCCAGCAAAAATACAATGTTTCATTTAGTGAGTCAAAATAGTTTAAGTAAAGGTCTGTAAGTGTTCTATTAATCATTGATTGAGATT
>JBAXGL010000250.1:0-3940 GCA_037139375.1 Bacteroidales bacterium
ATGCGTCTATGGCGTATCTGAAAGGTGAGAAGTTTCAGCTTTTCCCCGATTTTCAGACGGGCGGGTTTATCGACGTAACTAAATACAACGATGGCGAGCGCGGAGGATCGGTAAAGGTTCGCGCAAAAATCGAAAAGAAAGACAACAAAACGCTTTCTATCACCGAGATTCCTTTTGGGAAAACGACCTCAACGATTATTGAGTCAATCCTGAAAGCAACCGAAAAAGGTAAAATCAAGATTCGTAAGGTCGATGACAATACGGCGCAAAACGTAGAAATCCTTGTGCATCTGCAACCAGGTGTTTCGTCAGATAAAACGATTGACGCACTCTATGCTTTCACCGATTGCGAAGTGAGCATTTCGCCTAACTGCTGTGTGATTTCGGAGAATAAACCGCATTTTGTGAACGTCAGCACAGTGCTGAAGCACGACACCGACCTCACATTAGTGCTACTCCGCACCGAGCTCGAAATCGAAAAAGGCGAATTACAGGAAAAACTCCATTTTGCTTCGCTCGAAAAGATTTTCATCGAAGAGCGTATCTACAAGGATAAACAATTCGAAAACTCTGCTTCGATGGACGAGGCATTGGCACACATCGACAAACGACTGGAGCCATTCAAACCGTCGTTCGTTCGTGAAATCACACGCGAAGATTTGCTCAAGTTGATGGAAATCAAAATGGGTCGAATCCTCAAATTCAACTCCGACAAAGCTGAAGAGTTGATGGCGAACATCAAAACTCAAATCGAAGGAATCGACCACCACTTGGCGCACATCGTGGACTACACCATTGCGTGGTATCAACGGTTGAAAGAAAAATACGGCAAGAACTTCCCACGAATGACCGAAATTCGAAACTTCGACACTATTGTAGCTACCAAAGTGGCTGAAGCAAACGAGAAACTTTACATCAACCGTGAAGAGGGTTTCATTGGTACTTCTTTGCGGAAAGATGAGTTTATCAGCAACTGCTCCGACATCGACGACATCATTATTTTCTTCAAAGATGGAAAATACAAAATCGTAAAGGTGAGCGACAAGCAGTTTGTGGGCAAAGGCATCATTCACGTCAATGTGTTCAAGAAAAACGACAAACGAACCATCTACAACACTATTTATCAGGATGGTAAAGGTGGTGCATACTACATAAAACGCTTTGCTGTGACGGGATTGACGCGCGACAAAGAGTACGATCTCTCGCAAGGGAAAGTGGGTAGTAAGGTTTCTTACTTTACTGTCAATCCGAATGGAGAAGCCGAAGTAATCCGTGTGGTGTTGAAACCAAATCCACGCTTGCGGAAAACGACTTTCGAAGAAGATTTCAGCAAAATTGCCATCAAAGGTCGTCAGTCGAACGGAAACATTCTGACCAAAAACGATGTATACCGCATTACGCTCAAAAATCGTGGAGGTAGCACGCTCGGTGGACGAAAAGTGTGGTTCGACTGGGATGTATTGCGCGTGAACTACGACGGTCGTGGTGACTACGTGGGCGAATTCCACAGCGAAGATCAAATATTGGTTGTGCTGAAAAATGGTGAATATTACACCACCAATTTCGATGCCGGCAACCACTACGAAGCCAACATTTTACGCATTGAGAAGTTCGAGGGAAACAAAGTTTGGTCGGTCGCATTGTTCGATGCAGAGCAGGGTTTTCCCTATCTCAAACGGTTCAATTTCGAACCAAGTGCAAAACGCCAGAGTTTCTTGGGCGAAAATCCAAAATCGGAGTTGTGGATTCTCACGTGCGAAGTCTATCCACGCATCGAGGTAACGTTTGGCGGAGGCGACAGTTTCCGCGAACCCATCGAAATCGATGTGGATGAATTTATTGCCGTGAAGAGTTTCCGAGCCAAGGGTAAGCGAATAGCTACTTTCGCCATCGACAAAGTGAAAGAGTTGGAACCAACTCGTTTCCCCGAAGTGGTGGTCGAAGAACCGTCTGAATCCGAGGTTGAGGACGAAGAAGAGCTTGACGAGGATATTTCCCCTGAATCTGATGACGATATTCTAGACGATGCAACTGGTCAGATGAAATTGTTTTAATGACTTTCGACCTCACTAACTTCAGGTCTGTGGTTTAATTTATATTGAATGAGCTATCGAAATCTCTTATTTGCTATTTGTTTGTTGATAAGTTCGACGCTTATTCGTGCGCAGCAAGATGCCGCAAGTCTACCAAAAACTGTATCGTGGATGTTTGGCTATGGCAATGCCACCACTCTCGAAACCTACCTAAGTCCGTATAAATACAGCGGAACAGACTACCAATTGATTGGCGATGTCTCAAGGCTTAGTCGCGGTGGCAAATTGTTTACGCAACACACCTTGAACCTCGAATACGCTAAATCAACTGATATTTCGGGACGTGGCTTGTACTATTTGGGCATGCTGGATTACAGCTACGGAAGGCATTATGGCGTTTTGCAAAATGAAAACTGGAAATGGCTGGTTGGCGGGGCTGCCGACTTATATGGAGGAGCCATCTATAATATCCGAAATAGCAACAATCCAGTGCAGGTTAAAGCAGTGATAAATCTACATATTGCGAGTCGTGCCGAGTATTCTTTCAAGATTAAATCTTTCCCAATCAATGTAGTTTATCAGCTTAGAATGCCAGTGTTGGGTGTGGGTTTTGCTCCCGATTATGGTGCGTCTTACTACGAAATGTTTCAACTGAACAACACCAGCGGAATCATTCATATTATGTCGCTGCACAATCAGTGGGCGATGCAAAACTTATTAACTGTGGAATTGCCTTTGTCGAGCAAAACATTGCGCATCGGCTACTCCTACAACATCTACCAGACCAGAATCAATAGTTTAGAAACATCGCTTATCTCCAACGGTTTTTTGATAGGCTATTCGGGTGATATTTTGTCGCTCGACAGAAGAAAAAAGAGAGAATAGATGAAACAAATTCTACTCATATTGCTATTCCCGATGTTGATTAGTTCGTGCATTAAAGAGCCGAATTACTCCAACACGCCACGCGATAATTTTGAAGCTTTGTGGAAAATTCTAGATGAGCACTACTGCTTCTTCGATTATAAAAAAATCAACTGGGATAGCGTTCACACCGTCTATAGCGCTCGCATATCGGATAAGATGAATGAAGAGCAGCTTTTTGGGGTTTTGGACGAGATGCTTGGCGTGTTGAAAGATGGTCACGTCAATCTTTATACCTCGTTTGATGTGTCGCGCTATTGGGCTTGGTACGAAGATTATCCTGCCAATTTCAGTGTTGATATTCAGAAAAGATACTTGGGCAATGATTACAAAATCTCTTCTGGCATAAAATACAAGGTTTTGTCGGACAATGTGGGTTACATGTTTTACGATACGTTCGAAACAGCAATCGGTGATGGTAATCTCGATGAAATTATTTCTGATTTCAGTTTGTGCAATGGTATCATTATCGACATCCGCGACAATGGGGGTGGCAGCCTGACGAATGTAGATTTATTGGCAGCCCGATTTACCAACGAAAGGCGATTGGTGGGTTATATCCAGCACAAGACGGGTAAAGGTCACAACGATTTTTCTACGCCTTACCCCAAATACTTAGAAACTACCGGTCGTTTGCGCTATCAAAAGCCGGTGGTGGTGTTGACAAATCGCCACTGCTTCAGCTCCGCCAACGATTTTGTGAGTGTGATGAAGCAACTGCCCACGGTCACTATTTTGGGTGATTCTACCGGTGGAGGAAGCGGACTGCCGTTCAGTTCGGAAATGCCAAACGGATGGTCTATCCGATTTTCGGCAAGCCCAATGTTTGATGCTGCGATGAATCAAACCGAATTTGGCATTGCACCCACGATTAAAAAAGACATGAACTCCTCTGATATGCTCAAAGGAATAGACAGCATCATCGAAGCTGCTCGAAAACTTATTGCGGATAAAGCAAAGCTAGATTTGTAAATGCACTTTTG
>JBAXGL010000251.1:0-3937 GCA_037139375.1 Bacteroidales bacterium
ATCATTTGAGGAGCATTTGAACAAGATGTCCTGTGGATTTTAATGCCGCCTAAAGTAGATACAAATCCAAAAATATCATCACCATAGATCGGATTGCAGCATTTAGCTAGTTTATATTCCACTCCTCGCAGGTCTTGATCGATGACGAGTTCGTCTTCTTTTTTATATGTGGTATCTTTAGTGGGTTCGGTTGGCACAAAGGTTTCAGCGCCACGCACTTCTGTAGAGGTTTCTTTGTCTTTGCGTTCAATCTCCACGAGCTGATCTACCATTTTATTCACGTCGAGCCGCTCAGCAGCCAAATCAGCAAAAAAGTCAGTATAGGTTTTAAATCCGTTTTTCTTAATTAACTTCATTAAAGAAGCTTCATCATAGTCTATTTTTCGATTTTTAAGGCGACGTTGAAGCAACTCTTTTCCATATTCAGCCTCTTTGAAGTCAGCTTCTTTAAGCGATTGCTTTATTTTGATGCGAGCTTTCGATGTTGTGGCGATATTCAACCAATCTTGTTTGGGCTTTTGAGACGGGGAAGTAAGAATCTCTACTTGGTCTCCACTCAAAAGTTTGTATTTTAGCGTTACATTCTTGCCGTTTATTTTTGCGCCCACACATTTGCTCCCTAATCCAGTGTGAATGTAGAAAGCAAAATCGAGCAAAGTTGCCCCTTTTGGCAATTTGTGCAAATCACCTTTTGGCGTGAACACAAATATTTCATTGTCATAAAGCTCAGGACGTAACTCTTGCATTACATCCAGCGGGCTAGCATCTGATGCTTCAAGTACTTCACGAACATTGTTGAGCCATTCGTCAAGACCACGTTCTTCTTTTCCTCCTTTGTATTTCCAGTGAGCCGCAAGACCTTTTTCGGCAATTTCATCCATTCGTCGGGTGCGAATCTGAACTTCCACCCATTTGCCTTCAGGCCCCATTACGGTAATGTGTAACGACTCATAACCATTACTTTTAGGATTTGACAGCCAGTCGCGCAATCTTTTGGGATTGGGTTGATACATATCAGTCACAATGGAGTAAGAATGCCAGCATTCGGCTTTCTCTTTTACCAAAGACGAGTCGAGGATAATGCGAATAGCAAATAAGTCGTATATTTTTTCGA
Organism: Bacteroidales bacterium; assembly: GCA_037139375.1. GTDB lineage: Bacteria > Bacteroidota > Bacteroidia > Bacteroidales > UBA7332 > CAXXIC01. The sequence continues at coordinate 1,115 of JBAXGL010000251.1, forward strand.
ACGCAATATCTTGTTTGCGAATTTTATTCCAAATTGAATGGATAGATTTAGTACGACCTTTAATTTCAAACTTAAGTCCGGCTTCGGTTAACTTGTTGCGAATTGGTTCTATGAAATTACTGATATATAAATCTCTTTCACTCTTTGTCTCACTCAGTTTTGTCGCAATATTGGTGTAAATCTCGCGATTTGTATATTTGAGCGAAAGGTCTTCCATTTCCGATTTTACACGGTACAGTCCAAGACGATGCGCAAGGGGTGCATAGAGATAAGATGCTTCATAAGCTATTTTTTTTCGTAGCTCAGGATTTTGATGATTGCTAAGTGAACGTAAGAGGTATAGCCTGTCTGCCAACATGATGAGCACAACTCTTACGTCTTCAGAAAATGTAATAAAGAGTTTAGCGAAATTTTCTGACTCAATGGCTGGATTTTTGGCATAAAGCTCACTGATTTTCATCAATCCCCGAGTAATTTTCACAACATCCTCACCAAATTGTTTCTCTAATTCTGCAGTTGAAATGATGTTTTTTTGAATTGCCTCATAAAGTAGAAAGGGTATAACGGATGTTTTGCGAAGACCTATTTCATCTACCAGAATATTTGCAGTAGAGAGCAATCGTAAAATGGGATGCAAATCGTATGGGTCATTCTGGTAATGCCCTTTTTCGACAGATTTGTAAATAATTGATTTGCAATATATTATTTCACTTTTTGTGATAGCTTCATCAAGTGAAATCAAAAGTTTTTTATATTCTGTTTTGAATGAAGTGGTAAATTCAGCCATTATATTAAACTCAAAAGTCAAGATTTGTGTTGTCTCAATTATTCTTCCTCAAAAGTACGCATTTCTCATTATTATACTCAATTCTGTTTTGTTTTTTTGTTTTCAATTGTTGATTAGGGTATCAGAATTCTCAAACGGTTAAATAATTATCATATCTGAAATTGCTTAATTTACAATACGTTTGATAAAGTTAATTTTGTTATGAATAATGAATATAAATAATTAATTGCTGTTAATTAATAAATTTTAATTAAACTGTGCTTTATATTTGTGAACTAATATAAACTGAAATTAAATCACTCCTTTTAAACTGATTAAGATTTCAGTTTTTTTATTGCTAATTAAACGTTATAACACACATATTATTTATTGAAAATTAGTTTAACCATTAATCATTAATATCCAAATTATGATGAAAAAAAAGAGTCTACTTTATGCACTAATTCTAATACTTGCACAAGCAGGATTTACAAGTGTATTTGCTGTAAGAGCAATTCCATTCCCAGTTAAGGTTACTCAACCTGATGGTTCACAACTCACTATCAGACTTCGTGGTGATGAGCATGGCCACTACCAGACTACTGATGATGGTTATTTGGTGAAGCAAAATGCAAAAGGGTATTATGTTTATGGCACTGTAAATGCAAATGGTGTGATTGTAGAAGATACCATTGTGGCAAAAAATGCAGCCAAACGTTCAGCTTCCGAAGTTCAGTATTTGAAGAACAAAAGTAATGCTACCTTGCAAGTGAAAATTCTTCAACAAAAAAAAAGTAAATTTCTAGTTCCTGGAACTGCAAGACGAAAGGCTTATCCATTGAATGGATCGCCTAAAGCATTAGTTATTCTGGCTAATTTTAAAGACAAAGCATTTGGTGTCCCTTCGCCTCAAGCATCTTTCCAAAATCTGGTGACACAACCAGGTTACAGCGCTAACGGTGGTACTGGCTCAGCTAAAGATTATTTTATGTCGAGTACTTACGGCAAGTTTGCACCTGATTTTGTAGTAGTAGGTCCGGTAACTTTACCTCAGACCTTAGATTATTATGGAAAAAATGATGCCAATGGAAGTGATACAAACCCTGCTCAAATGATTGTAGATGCTTGTGCTGCGGCAAATAAGGCTGGACTTGATTTTACTCAATTTGATACTGATAATGACGGTGTGGTGGATAATGTATTTGTCTATTATGCAGGATACAACGAAGCTGAAGGAGGTCCTGCAAATACTATATGGCCTCACCGTTGGAGTATTTCGAGTGCGGGTATCACAACTGGCATCACATTCAATGGGAAGAAAATTGAGGATTATTCATGTACGTCTGAGTTAAAAGGAACCACAGGCACAAATATGTGTGGTGTGGGTACTTTCTGCCACGAATTTGGTCATGTACTTGGTTTGCCAGACTATTACAATACATCTGGAAGCAGCACGTATATCGCAACTTTAGAGACTTGGGATATTATGGATTATGGACCATATTTGAATAATGGTTGCACTCCTCCTACATATTCTGCATGGGATAGATTTTATTTAGGCTTTTTGACACCCCAGCAGATAAGCACAGCTGCTAATATGACACTTCAGCCTCTCTATCAGGGAACGACTCTGCCTGCCAACACTAATAATCAGGCTTATTTGATTGCCGCAACCACTCATAATATGAATGCTACAGCTCCAAATCCAGCTGAGTTTTTCTTGGTCGAATATCGTAAACATACAGGTTGGGATACTTATTTAGGTCAAACAGTTGATGCGAGTGGTAACCTGACAACTATTCCTGGTGATGGAATTTGTATGTGGCATATCGATTATCTTCAATCTGCGTGGGACAGTAATGGACCAAACAACGCCAGCAGTAGCAGTCAGACTGCATCGAGCCACATGCGAGTATATCTACAACCATTAAGTGGACAAACAATTACACCTGGTGATATTTTTACAAGTGGATCGTTTTCTCCGACTACTTGGTCTGGAACTAATTTAAACAAGCCTATAACAAGTATAACTGTTGCTCCAGAAAGTGCTACATTCA
>JBAXGL010000252.1:0-3927 GCA_037139375.1 Bacteroidales bacterium
GTTACCGAAATCAGCCCATCAATTTTTCGATATTCTGGCTACCATCCCGAAGAAATTTTAGGAAATCAAATCTCTGCATTTTATTATAACCCAGAAGATCGGGTGAAATTGTTGGAAATATTAATGCAAAAAAAGGAAGTTGTAGACTATGAAGTACGACTGAGAACAAAAAATGACAATCTAGTTTATACCTCTGTCAATTGCCACTTAATGCTCAACGATGCAAATCAAGTAGTTGGTATTGAGGGCTCGTTGCGTGATATTTCGGAACGAATAAAGGCTGATCAAATCAATAAAATTCAGTTTAATATTGCCACTGCCGTTACACAAACCAGAGATTTGCCTGAGCTTATTGAAATCATCCGTAAAGAACTGGATCAATATATTGATGCGTCAAACTTTTTTGTTGCGCTTTACGACGAACAGAGTGATATGCTCTCTTCGCCTTTCTACAAAGATGAGTTTGATCAGATAGAAGAATGGCCTGCAAAAGATTCATTGACAGGTCTTGTCATCCATCAAAACCGCTCACTTTTGATTCGAGTTAAAGAGTTCGACGACCTCGAAAAGGCAGGATTAGTAAAGCGAATTGGCAAGCCATCTCCATGTTGGTTAGGAGTTCCACTCCGATCAAAAGGAAAAGCCATTGGTGTATTTGTTGTGCAAAGTTATCACAACGAAAATGCATATAACGAGAATGATTTAGAATTACTAGAGTTTGTTTCTAGCCAGATCAGCATTGCACTTCGTCGAAAAAAAGACGAAGATGAAATTACATTGCTTAGCAAATCCATTTCGCAAAGTCCTGTCAGTGTAGTCATTACCAACATTAAAGGAGAAATAGAATATGTAAATCCTAAATTTGAAGAAGTAACAGGATATACCTCAGATGAAGTTGTTGGAGAAAACCCTAAGTTACTGAAATCGGGTGAGCAAGAGTCTGATATTTATCGCTCGCTTTGGCAGACTATACTTGCTGGAAATCAATGGACTGGTGAGTTGCATAATCGTAAAAAAAGTGGCGAATTGTTCTGGGAATTTGCCTCTATTTCCCCTATTATTGATAGTTCTGGCAAGGTTAAACATTTCATAGCGGTAAAAGAAGATATTACTTCGCGCAAAAAATCGGAAGAGCAGATGCGCGATTTAACTACCCGGCTGACTACATTAATTGCAAATCTTCCTGGTGGCATTCTGTTAGAAACACCTCAACGATTTATACAGCAAACCAACCAAAAGTTCTGTGAACTCTTTTCCATCGATGCCCCACCAGAAGCACTTGTTGGGTTCGATTGTCGGATTGCTTCCGAGCAAGTGAAACATTTGTTTATTGAATCAGATATGTTTAATTCCCGAGTAGAGGTTATTCTGAATGAAAAAAAGACGGTTTTGAATGAAGAACTGGAGTTGATTGATGGTCGAGTTTTTCAACGCGATTACGTGCCAATAACAACGGCAGACAATGAGTTTGAGAATTTGTGGCATTATCGAGACATTACACATCGAAAAGTAGCAGAACAAGCACTCGAAAAGCAGTCTGCTCTTCAAAAAATATTGATGGACATCTCTTCTAAATATATCAATATGCCAGTAGCGCAGATTGAATGGGAAATTATGTCATCTTTAAGGGAGTTGGCTATTTTTGTAGAAGCCGATAGAGCTTATGTATTCGATTATGATTGGGAAAATAGGGTTTGCAAAAATACTCACGAATGGTGTGCAGAAGGTATTACTTCCTACAAAATTGAGTTGCAAAATCTTTCCATGAATAAGATTCCGCAATGGATAAAAGCCCATCGCAAAGGACTTTCGGTGAATATTGCGAATACATCGGCGTTGTCGAATCAGAATTCATTGCGTACAATTCTTGAACCTCATGAGGTGAAAAGCTTAGTTGCAATTCCCATGATGGACAATCACAACTGTATCGGGTTTGTAGGGTTTGATTCGGTCAGAAACTTTCATACATATACTGTAACAGAAGAAATATTACTATCTGTATTTTCTGAGATGCTGGTTAATGTCCGTCATCGTGCCAAACTCGAACAAATATTGGTGGAAGAAAAAGCCAAAGCAGAAATTGCAAATGCTGCAAAATCGGAGTTTTTAGCTAATATGAGCCACGAAATACGTACACCACTCAACGGAGTCATCGGGTTTAGCGATTTGCTTAAGAGCACTCCTCTCAGTCCTGTACAGCAACAATATGTTGATAATGCCAACATTTCAGCTCATTCTCTTTTAGGAATTATCAATGACATACTCGATTTCTCTAAAATTGAAGCAGGAAAGCTTGAATTAGACAACATTCAGACAGATATTATTGAATTAATCGAGCAAGCATCGGATATTATAAAATTTAGTTCATCCGATAAACGACTAGAGTTGCTACTCAATATAATGCCTGATATTCCAAGATTTGCGGAAGTTGACCCAGTACGTCTGAAGCAGATTATTGTCAATCTATTGAGTAATGCTGTTAAATTTACAGAAGTGGGAGAAGTGGAGCTCAAAGTGAGTTTCTTGAAAATATCAGACAAAATAGGAGAATATACTTTCTCTGTACGCGATACAGGTATCGGCATCTCAGACGAACAGCAGACCAAGTTATTTAAAGCCTTTTCGCAAGCCGACTCGTCGACTACCCGAAGATTTGGCGGTACCGGATTAGGATTGGTAATTTCTAATTTGATTGCCGAAAAGATGGGTAGTAAAATTCAATTACTGAGCCATCAGGGTGAAGGATCAACGTTCTTCTTCACCATTACTACTCCTTTCGAACACGGTACAAGCCTAAGCAAAGATAGTATCAAAGACGTTAAACGCGTGCTAGTGATTGATGATAATGATAATAATCGTCTCATTCTGGAGCATACACTGAATAATTGGGAAATTGAATTTGAAGGATGCGACAATGGAATTTCTTCGCTCAAGTTAATCGAAAAAGCGAAACACTTTGACGTGATTATTGTCGATTACAATATGCCTTACCTCAATGGACTTGATACGATTCGTATGATTCGGGAAAAGTTGAATCTTACGCCTGAAATACAGCCGATCATTCTATTGCATAGTTCCGCTGATGATATTGCCATACACGAGGAGTGTAAAAAATTGGGAGTACGTTTTAACTTGATTAAACCCATAAAATCTCAAGAATTATTCAATTATCTCAATAATATCAACAATCAACAACTGCCGTCTTCAAGCCAAGATATCAAATCAAATGACAGCGAGAAAAACTTAGTTCGTTCAAAAGAAGCCCCAGTTATTTTAGTCGCTGAAGATGTTGATCTGAATATGCAATTAGTTGTGATTATGATTAAAAAGTATATCCCAAATGCAACTATAGTTAAAGCCATTAACGGAAGTATCGCTGTAAAAGAAACGCTTAAGTGGAACCCAGATCTTATTTTAATGGATGTTCAAATGCCCTTGATGAGCGGACTGGAAGCTACAAAATTAATCAGATTGCAAGAGCCTAATCAAACTAAAAAAATCCCAATTGTAGCACTTACCGCAGGAGCTGTTAAAGGCGAAAAAGAACGATGCATAGAGGCAGGTATGAACGACTTCCTAACTAAACCACTTGAATTCGATTCGCTTGTTGGTGTTCTCAATAAGTATATCACAATCACCGAGATAGAATCTGAGTCTAATGAATTTATGTCATTCGACAAGAATTCGCTACTTCAAAAAGTGGACAATAATCTTGAAATATATCAAGAACTTTTGGATATTGCATCTACCGATATTTGTCAGAATTTAGAACGATTGCATAAAGCATTCAGAAAGTCTGAAAAAGAAGTCGTTATAGCCGAAATTCATGCCCTAAAAGGAATTGCATTGAATCTTTGTTTCAATAAATTGGCTGATATTGCGAATGAATTAGAGCAAAAATTGGGAAAAGGAGGAGCTATTTCTCCT
>JBAXGL010000253.1:0-3921 GCA_037139375.1 Bacteroidales bacterium
ATAAATAAAGAGCCTCTCGGTTAATTATTTCATCTATCCAACACCACTTGAACCACCCAATGAATAAAATATAACGTCGTCAAGGCTCTTTATTATTCTGATTGATTTGACTATCGCAGTTTGGTCTTTCAGAATTAATGTGACAAATATACGGTACATAAATAAAATAATCTCAATTTATTGTGGGACAAAAAGCGGACAATTTATTGATTTATTCAATTAATTTGCTTTTAAGCCAAATTCTTGAATATTTGAAAACTGACCCCATTGATGTGCATTACTGAAATTATCTTTCAATCCCATTCCAACTTTTAGCAAACATGTTTTTACAGGAACTTGATAAAAAACGCATGTATCATGTTCTAATTCTAGAAGTTTTGAAGATGACATTTCAATACTTGATAAATTTTTACACCCCGAAAATCCTAAAAACCCTATGTAATTGAGTTGATCAGGTAGTTTTATTTCTTGAAGATTTCTACACAGATGGAAAGCCAGATATCCAATAGACTTTACTCTAGCTGGTATTGTAATATGTTTTAAACTACGACATTTGAAAAATGCTAAACTTGAAATATAGACTAACGATTCGGGTAATAAAATTTCTTCAATTTTTTTACATCCATAGAAAGCATCGCGGGGTAAAACATCCACTTCATATTCAACATATGCTGTTATTTTCGATTTAGAGAGATCAATTCGTTTTAAATTCTTCATATTTTTGATGAAGTCGAGATCACGAGTGTCGATTAACCCACTAATCGACAGATTTTCTATTGCGTTATAATCTTGTGTGTCAATATATTTGCTGATTGTTCCAGGATTGTTTTGATGAATAATAACAGACTTGTAACTCTGTTTCTTGAAATTAGTCAATCGGCTCAACAGTGATAAGATTATTTTGTTTTCCATACTATATTGGTTTATAAAGTACACTTCTTTTTATTAAAAGCAACAACCAATGGATGTAGCTCGATTTCATCCATTGCCAACAATTTGCATTGCTTGTTGCTCTAAATCTTATAATTATTAATACCTTCAATTTTATTTTCACTGCAAATATATGACAGCTTAGTCTATTTATACTAATTCTAAGTGGGACAAATTGCGGACATAATTAAAATATATATATATTTGTATTGTGAATAGAATGAGTGAAGAATATTTTGCTCAACTTAGGATCCTCAATTTTAAAATTAATTCAATGGAAAATCAGAACAAACCACTAGAATCGGAGTTGCTGACTCAACTCAAACAAAAAGATATGCTTATCGCAGCACTATCTCATGACTTGTTGAATTCGTTTAATTCGATAATGTTGTTTTCGAGAAAACTGTCGAACGATGAAGAGTTGCCTGATAAGTTTAAAAAGCCGTTGAACACAATTTGTAAATCGTCAGAAAGAGCCTATTCGATGCTCGAAAATCTGATTGTATGGTCAAGATATCGTACAACTTATGTGGGAGAAAAATCAGTAATCAATAATTTGTCGCAAATTGTTTCTGCTGTTATTGATATGTATAGCGATAAAATTAGTGATAAATCGTTGATTGTGAATGTAATTATTGATGATAATCACTGTTTCTCTGCAAATGAAGAACAGCTTTTTTCTATTCTACGAAACTTACTATCCAATGCAATAAAGTTCAGTAATTCGTTTGATTTAATTCTCGTTACAAACTCGTCGACCAATGAAGGTGTTTCAATTTTAGTTTCGAATCGTGGCGTAGGTATCCCACCAGAACGGATTGACACTATTTTCTCACCTGATGTAATAAAAAAATATCAAGGGACTCATGGTGAATATGGTTTGGGTTTTGGTTTAATATTGACCAAAGAACTAGTTGAGAATAATGGAGGTAAAATCAGTTGCCAAAGCAATGATGGCAAAGACACAACGTTTACAGTTTCGTTCCCAATTATCGGATAAGACATGAAGAAAATTTTGGTTATAGATGATGAGAGTGAATCTATTGATGTCCTTCAATATCTACTCGAAGAACTTAAGTACGAGGTACACAGCCTGATGCAGCCTGAGTTGGCTATCGCGACGATTAAAAATATTGCTCCTCAGTTGATTATTCTCGACTGGATAATGCCTGTAAAATCGGGTATTGAGGTGCTAAATGATATTAAAAAAGATTCTGAGATTGCGGATATACCTATTATAATATCGACTGGAGTTCGTACTAAATCAGATGACTTAAAGACTGCCCTTGATTCGGGAGCATTCGATTTCGTGCGAAAGCCTATTGACGAAACTGAGCTGGCTGCGCGGGTTGCTTCAGCGTTATCGACCTTCGATTACATAAAAAAAATTATCGTAATGCAGGTTCAAGCCAATGAGCAAGATTTGAAACTAGCAGAAACCAAAGCAAGACTATTGGAGAATGAACTGGATAAGAAGGAACGGGAATTGATTGCTTCCACGATTAGTCTTTTACACAATAAGAAATTGATAAATACCATTAAAGACGATGTGCTCGAAGACACAACAATCGTTGATGAGGCATCTAAAAATCAGCTATTAAGAATACTTACCAAATACGAAAATGTGGCGAATACGTTTAATTGGCAGATGTTTGAGAAAAGGTTTACTGAGTTGAATATTGAATTCTATAAAAATTTACGAGCCAAATATCCATTGCTCACATCGAATGAGCTCCGACTGTGTGCGCTTTACAAAATTGGGCTTTCATCGAAGGAAGTTTCGATTTTGCTTTACTCCAACTATGAAGCTATACGTAAGGCCGTTTATCGGATCAGAAAAAAGATGCAAATTAGCGATAAAACAGAATTGTCTCTTTTCCTTCAGAATTTCTGATACTTACAAATTGAACTTTAACTTTGAGTAGTTCGAAAATACCTATTCAAAATTACATTTTATTTTTATTCTAATGGTTGGACCGATTTGGAATATTCATTCGATTCACACATTTGATAAAAAGACAACCTAATCTCAGCTAAAATCGGAGTGTAATTCGTATTTTTGTACTCAACCATTGTAATTGAATGAATTCATACGAATTAATCACCATACTCGGCCCAACGGCTTCAGGCAAAACATCGCTTGCGGTGGCGTTGGCAAAAGCAATTGATTTGGAGATTATTAGTGGCGATTCGCGGCAGGTCTATCGTCGAATGGACATTGGCACAGGCAAAGATTTATCGGAATATGGCTCGGTGCCGTATCATCTGATTGATATTTGCGATGCGGGTGAGAAATACAACGTCTTTGAGTTTCAGCACGATTTTGCGAAAGCGTTTGCCGAAATCAAAGCAAAAGGCAAGTTGCCGATTCTTTGCGGTGGTACGGGAATGTACATCGAATCGGTGCTGAAAGGCTACAAACTGCTTGCTGTGCCCGAGAATCGTGAACTTAGAGAGCAGTTGAGTGGTTTTACCCTCGATGAGCTGACCGTGAAGCTATCGACCTACAAAGAGTTGCACAACAAAACTGATGTAGATTCGGTGAAACGTGCCATTCGTGCGATTGAAATTGAGGAATATTATCGAACGAAAACACCCGATGTGACTGAGTTTTCACCCATCAATAGTTTGATAATCGGTGTGGATATCGACCGTGATTTGCGTCGAGAAAAAATCACGAAACGGCTAAAAAGCCGTCTCGAAGAAGGAATGATAGAAGAGGTTCGCTCAATCATCGAATCGGGAGTTTCGCCCGACGATTTGATTTATTATGGATTGGAATACAAATACCTGACGCTCTACATTATCGGACAATTAACTTTCGACGAAATGTTTGCACAACTCGAAATGGCGATTCATCAGTTTGCAAAACGGCAAATGACCTGGTTCAGGGGGATGGAACGCCGCGGATTTACCATCCATTGGGTTGATGCCATGCTGCCAATGGAAGAAAAGGTAAATTCAATATGCCAATTGATGAATGTGCCAATT
>JBAXGL010000254.1:0-3914 GCA_037139375.1 Bacteroidales bacterium
TTCAGATCGACATCGGAGAAAAGTGGCTTCTTGCCAAACTGAATAGTAAGATTTGAAACAGTTATCATTTGCTAAATATTATCATCAATATTTTAAGGGCACAAAGGTACGATTTTTATTTTTAATAGTCGTAAGTTGTAAGTCGTAAGAAAAAAAAGAAGTCAAAAGTGATAAGTCTTTAATCAAGTACTTCTGACTAATTCTTTCACTTTTGACTTATGACTTACAACTCATTTCAACTTCAATGTATCGCCATCATTAGGAATGTAATCACCGTCGAGTTTATTTATTTTATAGAGGTATTTCATGCGAATGCCATACATTTGCGAAATGCTGTGCATCGACTCACCAGGTTTTATGATGTGGTTTTCAAATCCTTTAACTTGCTTGTTTTTCTTTTGTAAATAAACAATATCACCTTCGTTTAAAGGGAAATCTTTGGGAACTTCGTTAAACTCCATAAGCGATTTCACCTTGACTCCCACTTCAAGAGCTATGGTTTCGTAAGTATCACCGACCTTGGCTGACACATACAACAAGCCTTGTGAAATAAAGACATCGTGTTGTTTAGAAATGGTGCGAACGGTATCAACCAATTTTGCAGTTTTTCCAGGGCCCATCGCCAACACGTCGAAATGGTAGAGTTCGTAATCTTCAATTATTTTTATGATTTTGTTGGCATACGATTTGTCGGTTGCATAACCAGCTCTTTGCAAACCCATTGCCCACCCGCGGTAGTCACGAATATTCAAATCGAATAAAGCGGCATAACGTGGATTTCGACTCAAGAAAATAGAATGATCTTCGTATGATTCTTGCGCCCGTTCGTATTTCCGAAAACAATCGTCTTTCTTATCGTCGTCGTGAAAAACTCGTGGACCCGTCCATCCGTTGTTGCATTTGATACCAAAATGGTTATTCGATTGGCGGGTCAGAATGCTATTACCAGCGCCTGATTCGAAAAGTCCCTGAGCCAATGTGATGCTCGATGGTATTTTATACTGATGCTGATGCTCCATAGCAATGAGATAATATTGCTCAACATAAGCTATAAATTGAGGATTTCGGTATTGCGCTGAAATAGAAATGACACTTAAAAAAGAAACTATTACGACTAAAATATATCTTTTCACCCTCGTTTTATTTTTGGTATCTTGATAGAATATGTATAAATTATCTGCTATATTTGTAAAAATTAATACAAAACAATATGAATGAACGCATTGTGAGCGCAAAGATACAAGTTTATACACTTGAAGAACTATCTGAAATCGAAAAAAACCTTATAAAGTTGGCACAAGAAGCCACAGAAAGAGCTTATGCGCCTTATTCAAAATTTCAAGTAGGTGCAGCGGCCTTACTTGCAAACGGTGAAATAATCACTGGCACTAATCAAGAGAATGCGGCCTATCCATCGGGGTTATGTGCCGAACGTGTAGCTCTGTTTTTTGCCAATTCTCAATTTCCGAATACAGATGTTCAGATACTTGCCATTGCAGCACAAACTGGAGGACATTTCACCACCGAATGCACTGCGCCATGCGGAGCTTGCCGTCAGGTAATCCTCGAAACGGAGAACCGATACAACACTCCGATTCGTATTTTGATGGCAGGTAGCGAAGTAATTTATGGGGTAGATAGTATTAAAGAGTTACTGCCGTTGCATTTCGACAAAAGTAGTTTAATCGGTTGATATCAGGTTGTGTTATGACCAAAAAGCTTATTCTAATTGCATGTATTCTATTTCAGTTTTCCTACATTATCGATGCTCAATCTCAAAACAGCGACGAAATGGTGAAAACATTAACGGTGCGTGTCAAAGACAATTGGCAGATTCCACCTGTTATCGAACTCAATGGAACGCAGAGTATCGAGATAAAATTTGATTATATGGATTTGAATCTGCATTATTTCTACTACAGCATAAAACATTGCAATTCTGATTGGACACCGTCCGACATCTCCGAATCGGAGTATCTCGATGGATTCAACAATCAACCCATTGAGGAGCGAAAAACATCTTTCAACACCTATTCCAACTACTCCAACTTTCGACTTGAACTGCCTAACGATCGCTTAAAATTGAGATTATCTGGAAATTATGAAGTGAGGATATACGACAACGGAAATTCAGAACAAACGATTGCCACTGCACGATTTTCGGTATATGAACGGTTGATAAATGTGGGGGCTTCTATCTCAACCATCACCGATATAGATTATAATCAAACGCATCAGCAACTCGATTTACAACTCGACACCCGCAACTACACCATTCGTACACCACAGATGGAGATGAAAGTACTCATCAATCAAAATAGCAGAACAGATAATGAAGTTCGACTGAACACTCCCACTTTCACGCAAGGCACAAATCTGATGTTTTCGCACAATCGAGATTTGATTTTCGAAGCAGGAAACGAATTCCGTCGTTTCGAAATGGTTTCGTATCGCTACAATGGTCTTAATGTGGAGCAAATCAAACACATCAATCCCTATTTTCATGTCTTTCTTTACCGTGATAAGTTAAAACCGGCGTCAACGTACATTTATGATCAAGACCAAGATGGGAGATTCTTCATTCGAAACAGCGAAGCACAAGATTTCGACAATGAGTCAGACTATTTTGTCACACACTTTTCGTTGGCAGCTAATGCACCCGTCGGCAACGGACGGCTCTATTTATTGGGGGAATTCAATCGTTTCAGCATAGATCCTGCCTGGGAAATGACCTACGACATTGGTCTTCGCTGCTATACCAAAGAGATGCCGATGAAACAAGGTGCATACAACTACCAATACATCTTTGTCCCCAATGGTCGAACAAAGGGTACCCCTGCACTTACGGATGGAAATTTCTATGAAACAGAAAATGAATATACCATCAGAGTTTATCACCGAGCTCTTGGAAGCAGATACGATCGGTTGGTGGGGTATAATTTTGTAAAATCGGGCAAATGATTGAGGATATGAATATCCTTCCATGGGTTAAAAACGAAATACAATGAACAACAAAGAACTTGCTTCGCAACTGTCAAAAAAAACGGGTTATTCGTTGGCAGAAACCCAATCGCTACTCACCCAAACGTGTGAATTACTTGGTGCTCGCTTTGCAGAAATGGATTCTCTGACCATCCAGGGTTTTGGTTCTTTTGAAGTGAAAAAAAAGCACGAACGACTCACTGTTCATCCATCAACGGGTAAGCGTCTGCTTATTCCCCCTAAGTTGAACTTATCGTTCTTCGCCAGCAAATTATTCAAGGAAAAAATAAAAGCACAATCCTATGAATAAGAAACTATCATTATCGGACATTGCCGATCAGTTGGCTGAGAATGCAAAGATTTCGAAGAAAGACGCAGCAATTTTTCTGAAGAATCTATTTGACATGGTGGAAGAAAACCTAATCGCCCAAAAGATTGTCAAGATCAAAGGGTTAGGAACTTTCAAACTCACTCGCATGGAGAGTCGGAAAATCGCGAATGTAAATACGGGCGAAATACAAGAAATTCCTGAGCATTACAAAACGACTTTCACTCCCGATACTGCACTTGCCGAAGCTGTGAATGAACCTTTCGCTCACCTCGAAACAATGATTTTGGACGACGAATCTATTGCCGACCAACCCACCGTTGTTAAACCTGAACCCATTGAAGTCAAGACAGAAACAGTGAAAGTCGCTACTCCACTAGTTGAACCTGCGCCAAGTACAGAGAAATCAGAAACCACTGTAACTGAAATAAATACGAGTGCTGAAACTGAAATCCTAGAAAAAACAAAAGAATCGAAATCCAAAAATGGCATACATTGGATATATTATCTGATTGGATTGATTATTTTTGCGAGCGCAACCTATATTGGATGTAAATTCTGCAAATTCAATGAGCCTAAGACTCCTGTTATAGCCTCTATTCCC
>JBAXGL010000255.1:0-3909 GCA_037139375.1 Bacteroidales bacterium
AATGCCGAAAATGAATCAAACACGATAAGCGAAGCAGATTTGCAATCGTCTGAAAGCTGAAACACCGTGTAATGTGTCCCATTTCTTGCTCTCGAAACGACAGATTTTTCTCATTTATCATTATCTTTGCAATTCATTCTTGAGAATATTCTAATATATGAGTTTTGAAAAACTTTTCATGCCTTTGGATTGGGCACTAATGATCTCTTTCTTTTGTTTTTTTTCTATTCAATTGTGTTTTTACTTTACGCTTTATCGGCGATTCATTGTCATTTGTAAACGAGCCAAAAAAGGTGTATTGAATTACACCGACGAGCAACAACCTGTTTCGGTGATTGTATATGCTTGCAACGATGCCGAAAATCTGGAGCTGTATTTACCACAAATTTTGAATCAAAATTATCCGAAATACGAAGTGATTGTGGTCAATGATGGCTCAACGGATGATACGAAAGATTTACTCACTATTTTAGAAACAAAGCATCCGCATCTTTACCAAACGTATATACCAGAGGAAGCCAAAAACCACAGTCGTCGCAAATTGGCCATGACCGTAGGGTTAAAAGCGGCAAAATACGATTGGATTCTCACTACCGAAGCCAATTGCGAAGTGAAAAGTGCTGACTGGATAGCATCTGTTGCTCGCAATTTCACACCAGAGACAGAAGTGGTTTTGATGTATTCGACCTTCGAATATCCTCGTTCGTTGAAATCGGTATTTCGTTCGTTAGATAATCTTTTTTTCAGTATTCGCTATTTAGGAATGGCATCTTTTGGCAAACCATTTATGGGAATTCGTCGTAATTTAGCCTATCGGAAAGAGCTGTTTTTCAGAAATGGAGGCGGTTATTCCGGCTTCTTAAACTTACGCGATGGTGATGATGATTTGTTTATCAACCGCATTGCCAATAAAAATAACACTCGTGTTGAAATTTCATCGGAATCAGTGACTCGCGCACATTTCTATCAATTCGACAAAGCTTGGCGTAATCAGAAGCAGGCTTATGGCATTACTTCCAACTTTTTGAAAGGTAGACCTTCATTTCTCTTTGGGTTTGAAAGTCTGACCAGATATATTTTCTATGCTAATTTTATTTTATTACTCTATTTTGGGTTGGATAATTATATCTTATGGTTGGTGGCTGCTTTTCTTTATCTCTCCAGATGGATTTTGCAAGCAGTCATTATCAATAGTAGTGGGAAAATTGTAGGTGAGAAATCGCATTTGTTTTCACTCATCATATATGACATTGTTCAACCAATTATCGACTTGAAATATAGATTAGCGGGACGATTTGCAAAAAGAAGATAAAATAATTCTGATAATTTAATCAATTAGCATCTTTTTTGCTTTGAACAGTAAAATTTTTATATATTTGTAAAAACGTTGATTATTACTAAAAAATCGATATTTACCATAATACATTAATAGTATGAAAATCGCAGTTGTAGGAACAGGCTATGTAGGTCTGGTAACAGGTACTTGTTTTGCCGATATGGGCGTTGAAGTAATTTGTGTGGACGTAGATAAAAAGAAAATCGAAAATCTGCAAAATGGTATTCTCCCTATTTACGAACCCGGATTGGAAGAGTTAGTGAAACGGAATTTCGCATCAGGTCGTCTTAAGTTTTCATTAGATTTGCCAGCGTGTTTGGATGATGTAGATATTGTTTTCAGTGCTGTGGGTACTCCTCCAGATGAAGACGGTAGTGCAGATTTGCGTTATGTGATCGAAGTGGCTCGCACTGTTGGTAAACACATGAATAAATATTTAGTGATCGCAACCAAAAGTACAGTGCCTGTGGGAACAGCCGAATTGGTGAAAAAAGCCATCAAAGAAGAACTTGACAAACGAGGCGTGGATATTCCGTTTGATGTGGCTTCAAATCCTGAATTCCTGAAAGAAGGTGCTGCTATTGAAGATTTTATGCGCCCTGATCGAGTAGTGGTAGGTGTAGAGTCGGAGAGAGCACGTCATTTGATGGAGACCTTGTATTCTCCTTTTATGCGAAGCGATTATAAGATGATATTTATGGATGTCCCTTCTGCGGAAATGACAAAATATGCTGCTAATGCGATGTTGGCAACACGTATTAGTTTTATGAATGATATTGCCAATCTATGTCAATTGGTAGGAGCAGATGTAAGTCGTGTGCGCGACGGAATTGGCAGCGACCCACGTATAGGTAAGAGATTCCTTTTCCCTGGTTGTGGTTATGGTGGCTCTTGTTTTCCAAAAGATGTGAAGGCTTTAATTAAAACGGCTGAGAAATATGGATACCCCATGCGCGTGTTGCAAGGTGTAGAAGATGTGAACGACCGACAAAAGAAGGTTGTCTTTGAGAAGCTTAACAACTATTACTCTGGTGACTTAAAAGGTAAAACTATTGCGATGTGGGGTTTGTCTTTCAAACCAGAAACAGACGATATGAGAGAAGCTCCTTCGTTAGTCATTATTGATTTGTTGCTACAAGCAGGTTGCAAGGTGAAGGTGTACGACCCGATTGCGATGGAAGAGACAAAGCATAAGATTGGCGATGTGGTCGAATATTCACAAGATATGTACGACGCAGCGATTGATGCAGATGCTTTATTGATTGTTACGGAATGGAAACAATTTAGAATTCCGACCTGGACGGTACTTCAAAAAGTTATGCGAAAGAAAATCATCGTTGATGGTCGTAATCTTTTCAAAAAGAGCGATATGGCTGATTTGGGATTTGAATATTTCTCCATTTAACATTCAGTTTAGCTTTTATAAATGGCAAAAGTTCGGTTTGGTGTTGTAGGATGTGGTCATATTGGAAAACGTCATGCAGAAATGATTTTGCGCAACGAGGGAGCATCTTTAGTTGCGATGTGCGATGTTTTACCTCTAAATGAGCTTCATTTAGATTTGATACAAACCGAATTTTTCAATCAATATGCTGAATTTATTCAGTTTCTAAAGAAAGGATCAACCGATACTGCGCCTGTTGTTTGCATTTGCACACCCAACGGATTGCATGCATCATTAGCGATTGAAGCTATCGAAGCAGGATGCCATGTGGTCATTGAAAAACCAATGGCTCTTTCCGAAAAAGAAGCAACGTTAATCATGGATACTGCAAATCGTTGTAAGCGGCAAGTTTTTTGCGTGATGCAAAATCGGTATTCTCCACCGTCAATCTGGCTAAAGGAACTTGTCGAAAGTGGTATTTTAGGGAAGTTGTTTTTGGTGCAAATCAATTGTTATTGGAATCGCGACGAACGATACTATCTGCCGACGAGTTGGCATGGAAATCGTGAACTGGATGGAGGAACTTTGTTTACCCAGTTTTCTCACTTTGTAGATATTCTTTACTGGCTTTTTGGTGACATTAACAATATCAATGCTCGCTTTGCTGACTTTAACCACGAAAACCTTACTGATTTTGAAGACAGTGGTTTGGTCACTTTTGACATTCTGAAAGGAGGCATGGGCTCTTTGCATTATTCAACCTCGGTGTGGGATAGTAACCAAGAAAGCAGCCTCACCATAGTTGCTGAGAATGGAAGCGTCAGGGTAGGAGGGCAATATATGAATGAAGTGGAATATTGTCATATCAAAAACTATGCAATGCCTCGATTGGCACCTACCAATCCTGGAAATGACTACGGAGCATACAAAGGTTCAGCTCAAAATCATCACTTTGTTATTCAGAATGTGATTGATGTGTTGATTAAAGGTGAAGAAATAACAACCAATGCTTTAGATGGTGTGAAGGTTGTTGGAATGATTGAGCGTATTTATAATCAAAAATAGAAATTAAAATTATAATTATAAACAGATGCAATTTACTGAATTAGAAATTCCAGGAGTGTGGCTGATTGAAGCCAAGAAGTTTGGTGACGAGCGAGGCTACTTTATGGAGGTTTTCAAAAAAGAA
>JBAXGL010000256.1:0-3908 GCA_037139375.1 Bacteroidales bacterium
CTATCTTTGCGGACGAATTAAAGAATGGAAGGGGGCTGGTAGTCCCCTTCTTTCATTCTTAAAACAAGAATAAAAGCAAAAATGATTCACAAAAACGTAGTCGCAGAAATCGTTGAACAAGGGTTGTCCGAATCGGAAAGCTTTTTGGTTGATGTGATTGTGAGACCTGGAAATAGCATTATCGTAGAAATCGACAACGAAGACGGCGTCGATATCGAAGAGTGTATCGTATTGAGCAAACACATCGAAGCCAATCTCGACCGAGAAGTCGAAGATTACGAACTCGAAGTAGGTTCAGCAGGTGTTACATCGCCGTTCAAAGTGTTGCGTCAATACCAGAAAAATATAGATAACGAGGTGGAAGTGCTCACCAAAGGGGGCAAAAAAATCATCGGAATACTTCGCAAAGCCGACGAGCAATCGTTCGCTATCGGCATCCCTACTAAACTGAAGGTGGAGGGCGAAAAACGCAAAAAAGAGGTTGAAATAGAACAGACCTTTACGTATGAAGAAATAAAAAATTGTAAATATTTAATCAGATTCAAGTAAAATGGCCAAGAAGGAAGAAGTAATCAGCATGGTTGATACTTTCGCTGAGTTTAAAGAGTTGAAAAACATTGATAGAACAACAATGATCAGTGTGTTGGAAGAATCTTTTCGCAATGTGATTGCAAAAATGTTTGGAACAGATGAAAATTACAATATCATCATCAACCCCGACAAAGGTGACTTTGAGATCTGGAGAAATCGCGTGGTCGTAGCTGACCAAGATGTGGTAGATTCGAATTTGCAAATATCGCTCACCGAAGCAAAAACAATTGATACTGATTACGAAATCGATGAAGAGGTTTCTGCTGAGGTGTTTTTTCAAGATTTTGGACGACGTGCCATCTTGAACCTTCGCCAAACACTTGCATCTAAAATCATGGAACTCCAAAAAGATGCGTTGTTCAATACCTACAAAGAGAGAATCGGACAAATCATCAGCGGAGATGTTTACCAGACTTGGAAAAAAGAGATGCTCATTCTCGACGACGAAGGCAATGAGTTGCTTTTGCCTAAAACGGAGCAAATTCCTTCTGATTTTTACCGTAAAGGAGAATCTGTGCGTGCAGTGGTTGAGCGCGTAGAAAATAAAAATAACAATCCGAAGATTATTCTTTCGCGTATTTCACCACTTTTCTTAGAGCGTTTATTTGAACTCGAAGTGCCTGAAATCAACGATGGACTGATTACAATCAAACGGATTGCTCGCATTCCGGGTGAAAGAGCCAAAGTGGCTGTGGAGTCGTTCGATGATCGCATCGATCCTGTTGGAGCTTGTGTGGGTGTGAAAGGTTCGCGTATTCATGGAATCGTTCGTGAGCTACGCAACGAAAACATCGACGTTATCAATTATACTTCAAACATCACACTGTTTATTCAACGTGCGTTGAGTCCTGCAAAAGTATCCTCTATTCGTGTGAACGAAGAGGAACGCAAAGCTGAAGTATTCTTGAAACCAGATGAAGTGTCGTTGGCAATTGGTAAAGGTGGAATGAATATCAAACTGGCTTCGATGCTTACAGAGTACACTATCGACGTTTATCGCGACATCGACGAAACTAACGAAGAAGATATCTACTTAGACGAGTTTGCTGACGAAATTGAGTCTTGGGTGATTGATGCACTGAAAGGCATCGGTTGCGCCACTGCTAAAGCTGTACTTTCAACCCCACGTGAAGTGTTGATTGAAAAAGCCGATTTAGAGGAAGCTACTGTTGATGAAATTTTGGCAATTCTTCAGGCTGAATTCGAAGATTAACTTTCATTCAGTGCGGAATATTATGATTTAGATTTTAAATAAAAAATAGCGACAAAGGGAGCATATATATGTCGATAAGATTAAATAAGGTTACAAAAGACTTAAATGTAGGAATTCATTCAGTTGTTGATTTCTTGCATAAAAAAGGATTTAACGTTGAGGCAAATCCCAACGCAAAAATCAGTGACGAAGAGTTTGCAATTCTGGTTAAAGAGTTTAGCAAAGACAAATCAATCAAAATTGAATCAGAACGCATAAGCCAAGAGCGATTCAATGAGAAGCATAAGCCGGTAGAACCAGTTGTGCATCCTGAGCCAGTTCGTCCACAGGAGATTAAAACATCTGTTCCTGATAATTTTAGACCTCAATTCAAAGAAGTAGGGCGCATTAATCTGGACGATTTAAACAAAAGACCTGCGCCTCCTGTTGTTGACCGTCCAAAAGAGGTTGCACTAGTGTCGAAGAAGGTGGAACCGATTATTGAGAAAGTGCCAGAACTTGTAAAAGTGAAGGAAGAGGTAAAATTGACGTCAGTTGTTCCCACTGAAATCAAGGAAAAACCTCTGCAACAAGTCCCTGTAACCAAAATCGAAAAAACGATTCCAGTTGAAGTAGCGCCTATTGAAAATTCGGAGTCAGATGAATCTGGTGAAAGTCCATTCCGCTTAAACAAACCACAGTTTGAATCGAATATTAAGGTAATTAATAAAATTGACCTTACTGCACTCAATCAAACGACTCGTCCGAAGAAGAAATCGAAAGAAGAAAAACGGAAAGAGCGTGAAGTAAAAGATAAACAACAACAACCAGTGCGCAGCGATGTGAAAAAGACGGTTGTTATCAAAGATCCGGCAGCTAAAACAACTGATGCACCTCGCATCGACAGACCGATTTCTGCTGCTGAATCTGCTGAAAAGAAAAAGAAACGCGATCGCATCAAACGCGAAAGAGTGGATGTGGCAAATACCCCAGCTCAACCTGGAGCGCATCCACGCCCTACGGGTCCGGGTACTCCTCGTCCCGATCAACGTCCTGGCGATAAAAAACCTAAATTCCACCGTCCGATAAAGACTGAAGTCAATGCCGAAGATGTGCAAAAGCAGATCAAAGAGACATTGGCTCGCTTAACTACTAAACCAAAATCGAAAGGATCGAAATACCGTCGTGAAAAAAGAGATTTAGTATCGAATCGACGGATGGAACAGGAAGGACAGGATATCCTTGAAAGCAAAACAATCCAACTGACTGAGTTTGTGACTGCAAACGACTTGGCGAACATGATGGATGTGTCTGTTATGGAAGTTATCAGCGTATGTATGAGTATCGGTAAAATGGTCTCAATCAATATGCGACTCGATGCCGAAATCATCAACATCATTGCCGAAGAGTTTGGATTCAATACCGAATATGTAAGTGCGGAAGTAATCGAAGCCATTACAGAAGAGGAAGATACAGCCGAAGATTTGGAATTCCGTCCGCCAATTGTCACCGTCATGGGACACGTTGACCACGGTAAAACATCGTTGCTCGACTATATTCGTAGTGCCAACGTTATCGCTGGTGAAGCAGGTGGTATCACTCAGCACATTGGAGCTTATCACGTAGATTTGCCAGATGGCAAGAAAATCACGTTCCTCGATACTCCGGGTCACGAAGCGTTTACTGCCATGCGTGCTCGTGGTGCGAAAGTAACGGATATCGTTATTATCATTGTGGCAGCTGACGATAGCATCATGCCTCAAACCATCGAGGCCATCAACCATGCTTCGGCAGCGGGTGTGCCTATCGTGTTTGCCATCAACAAAATTGACAAAGCCGGCGCTAACGTCGAAAAGATAAAAGAAGGTCTTGCGCAAATGAACTACCTAGTAGAAGACTGGGGCGGAAAATACCAATCGCAAGATGTATCAGCCAAAAAAGGAATCGGTATCAGCGAACTGCTTGAGAAGGTATTGCTCGAAGCCGAATTACTCGATTTGAAAGCCAATCCAAACCGTCGTGCAGCTGGTTCGATCATCGAATCGTCGCTCGATAAAGGTCGCGGATACGTTTCTACCATTTTGGTAAATAACGGAACATTGAAAATCGGAGATATTGTTTTGGC
>JBAXGL010000257.1:0-3875 GCA_037139375.1 Bacteroidales bacterium
GTATCCCACGAAATGTCTGCCGGATTGATGTCGATTTCAATAGAATCATCAATGAGTGGTATCACAAAAACGGATGTAAACGACGTCATTCGCTTGCCTTGTGCGTTAAATGGAGAGACGCGCACCAAACGGTGAACACCATTTTCGCATTTTAAATAGCCATACGCCATATCGCCTTCGACTTGTAGTGTCACAGTTTTAATGCCAGCTTCGTCGCCGTCTTGCCAGTTTGTGATCTCGGTTTTATAGCCTTGATTATCACAATATCGTTGATACATTCGGTAGAGCATCGAAGCCCAATCTTGACTCTCAGTGCCACCCGCTCCCGAAACTATTTTGATGACTGCTCCCAGATGATCTTCTTCGTTTCGGAGCATATTTTTCAACTCTAAGTTTTCGAGCATTTCTACTAATTTGGCGTGTGATTCGTCCACCTCTTCTTCGGTTACAATTTCCTCTTTCACGTATTCGAAAGCTAGTTGCAACTCATCTACTGCCGATTTCACTTCCTTGTAGCCATTCACCCAAAATTTCAGTTCTCTGATTTTGCGCATCTGCGCTTCAGCCGTTTTGGCATCGTCCCAGAAGTTGGGTGCGTGGGTTCTCAACTCTTCTTCTTCTATTTGGATAATCTTTGTATCGATGTCAAAGGTACCCCCTTAGCGCTTGTTCGCGCTCCGCTACTTCACGTAGCTGGTCTGATGTAATCATTATTTATTGTTCGTTATTTTAGAAATTAATTGTACATTTCCTCAATTTGGGAACTGTACTTTTGTAAAATCATTTTGCGTTTTAGCTTCAATGTGTTGGTCAGTTCTCCACCTTCGAGAGTAAATGGATAAGGCAACAGCGTGAAACGTTTAACCTGTTCATATCCCGAAAAATCCTTTTGACGTTCGTTGATTCGCTCTCCTAGAAGTTGGTGTATGGAGTTGTGTTTAATCAATTCTTCAACTGTCTGAAATTTAATCTGTTTTGCTGCAGCATACTCCTTGATTGCCTCATATGCAGGAATAATAAGAGCTGTGATGAACTTCTTTTCGTCACCAATCACCGCTATTTGGTCGATAAATTTATCTTCGCCAATTTTCAACTCCAACGCTTGCGGAGCCACATATTTACCATTCGAAGTTTTAATCAAATCTTTGATTCGCTCGGTCATTGTCAGCACGCCATTTTCAGAAAGTGTGCCAGCATCACCTGTTTTGAACCAACCGTCTACGGTCATTACCATTGCCGTTTCTTCTGGTTTTTTATAATATCCTTTCATAATAGTTTTTCCCTTCACCATTATTTCGTTTTCGTCGCCGATTTTGACCTCGAGGCCAGGCATTTCTACACCCACCGAACCGATGACAAATCCTTTTTTAAAATAGGTAGAAACCGATGCTGTTGTTTCCGTCAGTCCGTATCCGTATCGAATCTCTATGCCACATGAATGGAAAAATTCGTTCAAATGGTCTGCTAATGGTGCGCCAGCTACAGGAAAGAAGTTGCCATTCTCAATCCCAATCGCTTTCTTCAGTTTTTGAAAAACGAGTTTGTCGAATATTTGATATCCGATTTCTATACGTAGAGGGACTTTTAGCTCAAGTCGAGCATAGTCGAGGTTTCGTTTTCTGCCGATTCTTACAGCTTGTTTCATCAAAAAGCGGCTTAAAAAACCAGCCTTTTCCATTTTTTCCTGAACGCCAGCATATATTTTTTCCCAAAGTCGTGGAACACTACACATGAGTGTTGGTCGTACCTCTTGAAGCGTTTTCTGTATTTCAATCGGACGAAGGTTGAACTCTATTTGAACACCTGTATAAAGGCAGAAAAATGACCAAGTTTTCTCGAAAATGTGGGTCAATGGCAAGAAACAAACGGAGATATCTTTTTCCGTCATATCTTTTAGCCGAATTTCATGAATCCGCATTGCTTCTATGTAGTTGCCGTGCGAAATCATTACACCTTTTGGCACACCTGTAGTCCCCGATGTATAAATCAGATTTGCCAAATCATCTTCATTCGCGTTATTTATTCGTTCTTTTATCAAATCTTCATTTTCCGCTAATTCGCCTAGTCGAAGAAATTCGTCAAAATAGATAGACGTTGAATCATCAACATGAAGCTTTACAGAATTGTCAAAAATGATAATTTGGTTAAGAAAACGATTGTTTTTAAGTAGCGGGTATGTCGTGTCATATTGTTCTTGCTCACCTATCAAAAGTAACGAGATTTCCGCTTCATTTACAATGTACTTTATTTGGCTGGTCGAACTGGTTGCATAAAGTGGAACAGAGACGGCACGATTTGCAAATAAAGCGAATTCAGAGATTAATATTTCCGGTTTGTTTTGTGAGCAAATGGCTACGTTTTCTTGAATCTTAACACCAATCTTTGCAAATGCTTTTGCTGCTATATGAGTTTTCTGAGAAAATTGTTTCCATGAAGTTGAAATCCAGACATCTGTTTTTTCGTTTTTATGGCGGTAGGCTATTTTATCTCCATATTTATCAGCTTGTTGCTGTATTAATTTAGAAAAATGCAAAGAGGTCATAGATTAGATTTTAGGTGTTTTTAGTATACAGATAAAGAAATGGGTACAACTTCTCCAAATATTTAAATTGAAATTAAGGTTGCACGGTTTGAACAACTCGCCACGCAGATTCCTTTTAATTGTATTATTTTACAACCATTATTTTCGTAACCAAACTTTCTAAAGTATCACTTGTAGAGGCATAAACTAAATAAATACCAGTTGCAACACGATCACCAACCGTGTTCCTGCCATTCCAAGTAATCTGACTTTCAGTAGATGTGCCTTCAAAAACTATATTGCCTTTCGTATCGGTTATCTTAACAGCTGTTTCCGTTTTCAGCCCAGATATCGTAATTGAGCCTTCGTATTCAGGTCGAACAGGGTTTGGTGAAGCATACACTTCGGTAAAGCTTTTTTGATTGATTAAAGCATCATTCCGATAAGAAACCAGACCTTTGTCTGTTCCGATAAAAACCTCCCCAGTAATTGGATGAATTGCCAATGACAAAATTTTGTTTGAAACTAACGGGCTATTTTCTTCTGAAAAGTGGAAAATCGTTTGTTCTCCGTTATCGCTCACCAAATATACGCCATTGGTGTCAGTTCCGATCCATTTACGATTTGCAGCATCGACAGCTATAGCATTAACATTGTCATTTTCGAGTAAAAAGCCAGCTATTGGAGATGAAGCAGTCGCTGCCAATTTTATGCGTGTTCCCATGAAATTAGCATCAAATACCTGGGCTGTATTATTGAAAATTATTGGACCTTTATCAGTCCCAATCCATAGTGCACTATTTTTATCTTCGGTAAAGCAATTGAAACTACTAGGAACAATTGTTTTTTGCGCACCATTATCTAAATATGAAATCGATGAAATAAAAGAAGTTTGATCATCACTTTGGTCTGTCAAAGTGCTTTTAGGATTAAATGCAAAAACTCCAGGATTTTTCCAAGGACTTAATGCCCAGAAGATGCCATTTTTAGTTTGAATTATATCAAATATGGCCTCATTATTTGCTATCTGTGTATAATTTAAAGATGACCACACCCCATCTTTTGAAAGAATCTTGACAATATTATTTGTAAAGCAATTTGTAACAAAAAGGTTGTTGTCTTTGTCGTAGCATAATCCATAAGTTCGGTCAAAATGATTGATTCCTTTCAAAAAAGATAAATTTACGGTTTCAATTCCACTGTTAGTGTGGTCGTGAATTTTTACTAATTTCTTGTTTCTGAATTCATAAACTCCTTCTCCATAAGATGTTACGAAGTAATGCCCCGCCTCTCGCGGATCTTGGACAATGTCATTTAAGTCACGAACGGTTGATCCTTGAGCTTTAATGGTATC
>JBAXGL010000258.1:0-3788 GCA_037139375.1 Bacteroidales bacterium
GCGAAGGCAAAACCGACTTCTACAAACCGATTTCGTGCCACCTCTACCCCGTCCGGTTGAAAGATTACGACGGATTCACCGCTGTGAACGTTCACCGTTGGAAAATCTGCAAATGTGCCGAAGTGCTTGGTCGCAAAGAGGGCGTTCGGCTGTACGAATTCCTGAAAGAGCCGCTTGTCCGCCGCTTTGGCGAAGAGTGGTGGGATCAGCTGAACATTGCTGCCAAGGCGTTGACGTGATTGACTAATTATAGTTAATTTGCCAAAACTCTAATACATATAGTATTATTTTCTATTTTTGTGCTTTCGTATTTTACGTTACAGTTATCACTTAATTTTATGATTACACGTCACGAACAAGAAAATAAACTAAAGCAGATATTTGGTCTTGAAGGGTTCTACGATGACCAATGGGAAACTATTGACAGAATTTTAAAAGGTGAAAGAGTTTTACTAATCGAGAAAACAGGCTTTGGAAAATCTTTGTGCTTCCAGTACCCTGCAACAGTTTTTAAAGGAACAACCGTAATTTTTTCGCCTCTTATTGCATTAATGAGAGACCAAGTAAAAAAGTTGAACAATTTAGGAATTGCCGCAAAATGCATCAATAGTGAACAGACACCAGAAGAAAACACTCAAATCATTGCAGATGCAAAAAATGGCAAGGTCAAAATATTATACATAGCCCCTGAAAGACAAGAAAACAGTGAATGGATAGAAGCAACTAGACAGATGAATTTATCAATGGTAGTTATTGATGAAGCTCATTGTATTTCTGTTTGGGGGCATGACTTTAGACCTGCTTTTAGAAGAATAATTAATCTTGTTAAATTACTTCCAACTGGACTGCCCGTTTTAGCAACGACTGCAACAGCAACAAAAAAAGTGGAAACTGATGTTGCTTCTCAGATTGGGGGAAATATTTCAGTATTAAGAGGTAATTTACTTCGTGAAAATTTCAAATTATATGTTGTCAAAGTCACATCAGAAGATGAAAAACTAATTTGGCTTGGAGAGAATTTAGATAAATTAGAAGGGACTGGAATATTATATACAGGAACAAGAGTTGATACTGAAATTTATTCGAAATGGTTTGAACACGTTAAACTTTCTACCATTGGATATAATGCAGGCTTAGATACTGATTCGAGAATTGCAATTGAAAATGGATTAATGAGCAACAAATGGAAATGTGTAATTTCAACAAATGCTTTAGGTATGGGAATAGACAAGCCAGATATACGTTTCATTATTCATACTCAAATACCACAAAGCCCAATTCATTATTACCAAGAAATTGGAAGAGCAGGCAGAGATGGTAACCCTTCCAACATTATTCTATTTTATAATCCCGAAGATAAGAAACTTCCTGAAGCCTTTATTGAAGGGGGAAGGCCTTCAATTCCAAAATATGAAAAGGTAATAAATGCAACACGAAATGAGCTATTGGGTGAAAGAGAATTAATGCGAAAAACTAATCTAAAACAGACACAAATAAGAGTTATCAAATCTGACTTAGTCGAACAAGGAATTATTAGAGATGTAACAGTTGGGAAAAGTAAGAAATTTGAATACATTACAAATGCACCAGCATTAAATACAAAAGCATTTGAGGAGTTACGAAACAATAAAAAAGCTGACTTAGAGCAAATGATTCAGTATGTGGAGACTTCTCAATCAAGAATGAAATTTTTATGCGATTTCTTAGGGGATTCAACAACTCATAATTTTACTAATTGCGACAATACGGGGTTAAATAAAATTACTGTAAAACCAAATGACGAATGGACGCAGAAACTTCAAGATTTTAGAGAAGATTATTTCCCTAACCTTGAAGTTGAAGCAAGGGGTTCAAATGTTGTGAATGGAGTTGCCGCAAGCTATTACGGTGTTTCAAATGTTGGTGCTGCATTACATCGATGTAAATACGAAACAAAAGAAGATTTCCCTGACTTTTTGCTTAAATTATGTTTGAAAGCTTATCGTAAAAAGTTTGGTCAAGAAAAATTTGACTTTATCGCCTACATTCCACCAACCTCTTCAGGAGACCTTGTAAAAAACTTTGCTACTAAACTTTCCCAAGTTTTAAAGTTTCCAATAACGCATGACTTGATAAAAATAAGGCAGACAAAGGAGCAAAAAGTTTTTGAAAATGGTTATTTAAAATCAGACAATGTTAGTGGAGCGTTTTCTTTTAACAACCCTGACGTTTTAATTGGAAAGAGCATTCTACTTGTAGATGACATCTTTGATAGTGGAGCAACAATTAAAGAAATAGGCAAATTATTCACTGTATTTGGAGCTATAAAAATTGCTCCAATTGTTATAGCAAGAACTGTTGGAGGAGACTTAGTGTAATATGAAAAACGAAGCAATATACTGGATAGCATTAGCACATTTACCCAAATGGGGCTACAGCAAAATTAATAGCCTTATTATAAAATTCTTCCATGATGAAAAAATATCAATAGAAGAATTCTTCAACTTGCCAGAATCTGTTTGGATTAGTAAATATCAACTTGATTCAAAGGAAATTTTAGATTTGCAAAAAGCAAAATTAGAACTTCCTAATAATGCTTTTTTTGCAGAAAACTTACATAGTCAAGGTTATGAATTTATCCCGATAACTTCTCCTAATTATTCTAAAACTTTAAAGCAAAATCTTAAAGCTGCACATTCTCCTGCATTATTATATGTAAAAGGCAACAAACAAATACTTCATGAAAAATCGATTGCAATTGTCGGTTCAAGGGCAGCTGAAGGTAATTCATTAGGGTTCACGGATAATATTGCGAAACTTGCGAGTAAAGACTTCAAGGTTGTGGTTAGTGGATTCGCAAAAGGTGTTGACAAACAAGCATTAGATTCAGCAATAAAATATAAAGGTCAAAGTATAATCGTTCTTCCTCAAGGAATTACAACATTTAATTCAGGTTTCAAAACTTACTATAAGCAAATTGTGGATGGTGACGTTTTGGTTTTAAGCACATTCCACCCTAAAGCAATTTGGTCGGCAGGTTTAGCAATGGCGCGTAATCCTATCATTTACGGTCTTGCAGACGAAATATTCGTTGCTGAATCAAGTGATAAAGGTGGAACATGGTCTGGTGTAATTGACGGTCTTAAAAAAGGAAGGAAAATTTTCGTACGTAAGCCAGAACCAACTGAAAAAAACGCAAATAATCTTCTAATTCAAAAGGGAGCTATTGCTGTTGACTATAATGGACTTGAACGCACAAACACAATATATTCTGAGGGATCAGCAATAATCTCTTTGGTTGAAGAGCCAGTAGCTTCAATCGACAACGCAAATAACAGAATTTTAAAAGCTCTCAACGGAAGAGCGCTTTCAGCTAAGGAAATACTAGACAAAACAGGTCTTGATTGGACTACTAAAAAGCTATCAACTCTATTACAGAAAATGGCAGAAATTCAAGTAGTAAAAAAAGGAAAAACAAATCAATATATTTTAAAAGCTAACCAAGTTGACCATCCGAAACTTTTTGAATAGATAAAAGGAAGTTCTGTAATGTATATATTTTAATCCAGATTTTAATCCAGATTTCAACTCTGATTTCACCAAAAAATCTCACACCTTAGTCAATAAAAATATATGACTATAATTGTTTAAACAAGAACGTATGAAAGAATTTTTCAAGGTATTGCGCCGTTTTGTTCCGCCTTACAAGAAATACCTTATTTTCAATATTCTCAACAACATTCTTTCAACGGTTTTCAGCCTCTTTTCGTTTGCGCTGATTATTCCGATTTTGGAGATTCTCTTCAAAA
>JBAXGL010000259.1:0-3775 GCA_037139375.1 Bacteroidales bacterium
TATTTAACTCAATATGATATGGGTCGACAATATCTTCGAAATTGCACGTTTTACAAATATATCAGAATTGAAAACAAAAAACCCACTCCAAAACGAATCTTGGAATGGGAATTAATTAAGTACCTGAAGAACCAATTAGGGAAGAAAAGAATACCCTTTTTTCGATTTCCAGATGAAATATTTCTCAAACAAAATTTTAGAAAAATCATAAATAATGTTTGGCACCATAATAGCAAAATTTCTAGGTTTGAAAAGGTGATCAGACAATATCCAAACTTCCTTCTTACCTGCGTCCAATATACATAATCCTGGAATTTTTCCCCATGCTTTTTCTTTCAAATCTGTTCTTCCATTTGTCACACGGATGATGTTTTCAGCAGCGATTTTTCCAGTTTCATCAGATGGAAATCCAGTTTTTGGAGAGCCGTAGGGTACTTTACCGGGTGTGAATGGCAAGTCTACTTGCACAGCAATACCAGCTGCCCACACATTATTAATCTCTTTGTGTCTGTAATTATCAAAAACAGGAATATATCCTGCTGGTGTTGCATTCAATTCAGGAGAATTGGTTACAAAATCAACCCCGATGAATGGAGGCATCAACATAGTAAATTTACTTTTCAGCACCTCATCTGTTGTAAGTAATACTGAATCTTTGGTCACTTTTTTCACACCTACTTGCGTGCGGTAGCTGATGTTAAACATTTTCATGAATGTTTTCAGCATAGCTTCTCCCATAGGCATACCGTCAATGCCAAAATGTCCGAGATAATCTTCAGGAGTAATCCAAGTTAAGTCAACTTTTTTTCGAATATTTTGCTCACGAAGCCATTTTTCGACATTGAATAGAAATTCGTAGGCGGCGCCCATACAGCCTGCGCTTTGGGTTGCTCCTATAACAATAGGTCCTGGATTGAGTTTAAACTCTTCAAGTGCTTTACGTGTTTTCATAGCTCCATCAGGTGTTCCAATGTAGTGTGCGAATTCTGCTACACCAGGCGCAACATCATATTTCACTTTCGGTCCAGTACAGATAACCAAGTGGTCATATTTGACTTCTCCTTTATTTGTAACTACAATTTGAGCTTTCGTGTCAACATTCAGTGCATCTGCAAGCATAAAATCGACACCTTTTTTCTTCAATATATCTTCTTTTCTAAAAGATATATCGCTGATTTCTCTTCTGCCAAATGGCACCCATATCAGCGATGGGACAAATAGAAACAAAGGCGATTTGTCGATAATAATCACTTTGTGTGCGCCTTTTCCTTTCCGTTTAAGCTCGAGAGCTGCGGTCATTCCTGCAAAATTCCCTCCAATTACTACTGTCGTTGTCATACTATTATTTTTAGGTTAGATGTATTCGAATCGCAAAATTAATAAATATGTTTATACATTGATATATTTATAGGATAAAAATTTCTTTAATCTTATGAATTTTATAAATGTTGTTGAATTTTGAGACCTTTCATTAAGCAGAAAAGAAAACAAAAATCATTAATTTACATTCATTCATATACTTTTATGCAAGTTTTCATATTCAAAAGGGTGCAGGAATATTCATTATTGTCATGAATTAAATAAAAATTTCATTAATTTATCAATTGCGAAAATATTTTCAATTAATTGATAATCAGATGTATATATTGTTTCCTTATTTGGAATTAGAATAAATTAATCCCACTTATGCTACAAGTGTTGTAGCATCGATTGTTTTTTTATCTACTTTTGCTTCGTAAATAATACAAGATTTATGAGGGTTAATACAAAAATAAGGTATGGCTTAAGAACAATGATCGAAATAGCCAATTCGAAAGAGCCAAATGGAGTATTACAAAAAGATATCGCCATAAATCAAAATATTTCGTTGAAATATTTAGACAGCATTATTTCGTCTTTAAAGTTGAAAGGAATTGTCTCCACTAGTAAAGGAAGAGGTAGTGGATACAAACTCACACGTTCGACTAGCGAAATTACTATGTACGATATTTATACTGCCTTCGAACCTATCGAGATAATCGAGTGTATCAACAATAATTCATTTTGCGACAATTGGCAAAACTGCAAGGCTAAAAGTTATTGGAACGAATTTAAGATTGATTTCGTTGAGTTATTGTCAAAAAGAACTTTACAACATATCATTGAAGAAACTTCTACTATCTGTACCAACCCGACACATTCAGATAGCCCATATTTTCATCCTATTAATCCATAAATTAATTTTATTTTTTAATTCTCTTTTTTTTAGCAAACTAATACTATAATAGTTATAGCACATATTAATATGATATAAATTATTTTCGAACTAATAATACTATAGAAAAATGATTAAAATGAGAATTTCAAACAAAAAGATGAGGTTATTGGTCGCTATTATGCTTACCGCTACTTCTTTCGTAAATGCACAAACTCTTAAAATTGTGCCAACCAAATCAAATATTGTGATCTCAGGTACATCAACTTTACATCCTTGGGATATGAAAGTGGCTCAAGTGAGTGGGGAAGCAACTGCAAACAGCACAAAACAATTGACAGCATTGGTCATTAAAGTACCTGTGAAATCAATGAAAAGCGCAGAAGGCTCTATTATGGACGGTAAAGCTTATGATGCTTTCGATGCAAAGAAAAATCCGATTATCACATTTACACTGACTGAGGCTGTACCTGTGAAAGTGACAGAAAAAGAGGTAGAAGCTACAATAGTCGGCACGCTATCTATGGCTGGAGCAACAAAAAAAATCAGTTTTAAATCGTCAGGAAAAGTTATAGCAGGAGGTTTTCAAATCAAAGGGGCAGTTCCTGTGAAAATGTCTGAATATGGAATGAAAGCGCCAACAGCTATTTTTGGAACAATCAAAACAGGAGATGCCGTGACTGTCAAATTTGATGTGACAATAGAAGGTGCTCTGTAAATAAAATTTCTCAATCAATAACCTAAATAACCATTTTATTAACAAAACTAAAAACAAAATGAAAAAAACAATTTTTCTAATGGGTGCAGCTATTTTAGTAAGTAGCTTAGCAACAGCACAATTTCGTGCGCAAAGTAAAGATGGAATCAATGTGTTTGAGACACCAAAAACAGAGTCTCCTGCATTTGATGGTGTAAAAGTGAAAGTGGGTGGTGCATTCACACAAGGATGGCAGTCATTGAGTCATAGCAACGAAGCCGTTCAAAATTGGAAAGCAAATCCTAGTTTGACTAACTCTGATGCAGCAAGTATTCCTAATTATGAAGCTAACTTATTAGTGCCAATTAAACCAGGTTTTAACAATGCTGTAGCTAATTTAAACTTCGATGTAGCTTTAGCTGAAGGTGTTGATTTGAAGATGGAATTGTATCTTTCTGCTCGTCACCACAATGAAACATGGGTAAAAGGTGGATTTATTCAGTTCAATAAAATGCCTTTCTTGAAATGTGATTTAGTGGATAACATTATGAAATATGCAACGGTAAAAGTTGGTCACATGGAGATTAACTACGGTGATGCTCACTACCGTCGTACAGATAATGGTAACTCTCTTTACAATCCATTCATCGAAAACTACATCATGGACGAATTCGCAACTGAAATCGGAGCTGAAGTTGATGTTCAACACAGTGGATTTATTGGTGTATTGGGTATGACAACGGGTCAAATCAAAGGTGATGTTTCTGCTCCAAGTGTAGGTGCTGGAAAAGACATTGCTGGTGTGTTGGATACTTTAACAGACGGGTCAAGAAGACCTGCATTTTTAGGTAAAATTGGTTGGGATGGTAAAGTAATGGAAAATT
>JBAXGL010000260.1:0-3749 GCA_037139375.1 Bacteroidales bacterium
GTTTTATTCCAACGAAGTGTGGGTAGAACAGACCTACCCGGAGGAGATTTCGAATTACTGAAAAGCGGCATTCAAAACAAACTTTATACGCTACCCGACGAAACGCGTGTTTTTTCTGGTCATGGACCTGAAACAAGCATTGGTTTCGAAAAAAAATACAACTATTACATTCAAGGATAACACATTCCGACTAGTAAAAAGAAGATTCAAAAAAGCATGAGAAAATCACTATTTGCAGACCGTCACATCGGCATTGAGGCTGATGACTTAAAAACAATGTTTGAAACAGTTGGCGTAAAAAGCCTCGATGAACTCATCGAACAAACCATTCCATCGGATATACGGCTGCAAAATAACTTAAACCTTCCACCAGCGATGAGCGAAAAAGAGTACGCTCTGCACATTGCTGAATTAGGTGCTAAAAATAAAATCTACACCTCTTACATTGGACAAGGTTGGTACGGAACGGTTGCCCCCGCTCCTATTGTGCGCAATGTATTCGAAAATCCGGCTTGGTACACCTCATACACTCCATATCAGGCAGAAATTTCGCAAGGACGATTAGAGGCTTTGCTGAATTTCCAAACCATGGTGATGGATTTGACTGCTATGTCGTTGTCGAACTGTTCACTACTCGACGATGCCACAGCCGGAGCAGAAGCTGCAGCAATGATGTATGGTTTACGCAGTCGTGAACAGCAAAAAGCAAACGCCAATGTGCTTTTTGTAGATGAAAATGTATTTGCTCATATCATCGCTGTCGTCGCAACACGCGTTAAATTACAAGGAATTGAGTTGGTAATTGGCGATTACAAAACGTTCGAATTCTCGGATAAAGTATTCGGAGTCATTGTTCAATATCCAAATAAGCAAGGAAGCATTGAAGATTATACTTCGTTTGTCGCCAAAGCACAAGCAGTGAATGCGAAAGTGTCTGTAGCAGCCGATTTACTCAGTTTAGCATTGCTGACTCCTCCTGGAGAATGGGGAGCTGACATTGTTTTTGGTAGTACGCAACGCATGGGAATACCGATGTATTTCGGCGGACCGTCAGCAGCCTATTTTGCCACAAAAGAAGAGTACAAACGCAGTGTGCCGGGGCGTATTATCGGCGTTTCGAAAGACGTAAACGGTAAAACAGCCTTGCGAATGGCTCTCCAAACACGCGAACAGCACATCAAACGCGAAAAAGCGACTTCTAACATCTGCACGGCTCAAGCTTTGCTAGCAACTATGGCAAGTTTCTATGCCGTTTATCACGGTTCAGAAGGCATCAAGAACATTGCGTCAAATATTCATTCCGTGACCGGAGTGATTGCTCAAGAATTGACGAAACTTGGTTTTGTAGTCGAAAATAAAAGCTTCTTTGATACGTTGACTATTACCTTGCCGACTTCGGTTGATGTAGAGAATCTACGCACGATTGCTTTAAGCAACAGAGTTAATCTATTCTATATCAACTCCAAACAAATATCCATCAGCACCGACGAAACTACCGATTTGAAAGAGGCAAACGAGCTGATTTCGATTTTCTCAACGGCTGCCGGAAAAGACTTTACGCCATTAACGGAAATCGCCGACAAGATTTATCTGGATGAAAAACTGATTCGCAAAAGCGACATCCTGACGCAAGAGGTTTTCAATAAATACCACACCGAAACGGAGTTGATGCGCTACATCAAGAAACTCGAACGCCGCGATATTTCGTTGGCTCACTCGATGATTTCGCTCGGATCGTGTACGATGAAGTTGAATGCGGCTTCGGAGATGCTACCATTAAGCCGTCCCGAATTCCAGAACATTCACCCATTGGCTCCTGCCGATCAGACAGAAGGTTACAACGAATTAATTAAAAATCTAACCAATTATTTGAGCGAAATCACCGGTTTGAAAGGCGTTAGCTTGCAGCCCAACTCGGGTGCATCGGGCGAATATGCAGGATTGCGCATTATCCACGAATACCAACAAAGTATCGGACAAGGACACCGCAACATTGTGCTGATTCCAGCTTCGGCACATGGCACGAATCCTGCTAGTGCAGCTCAAGCGGGTTACGACGTGGTGGTGGTGAAATGTTCTGAAAATGGTGATGTAGACTTGAACGATCTCTTCGACAAAGCGAAGCAATACAAAGATAACCTCGCCGCGTTTATGATTACCTACCCATCGACTCACGGGATTTTCGAAACGGAAATCGTGAAAATGAGCGAATTAATCCACTCGCACGGCGGACAGGTTTACATGGACGGGGCAAACATGAATGCGCAGGTTGGGTTCACCAATCCGGGAACGATTGGAGCAGACGTTTGCCACTTGAATTTACATAAAACATTCGCTATACCCCATGGTGGTGGTGGCCCGGGCGTTGGGCCAGTGTGTGTGGCAGAGCATTTGGTTCCGTTCTTACCAATCACCAATCAAGAAGCTGCTGACAGTTACAAATCAGGCATCACCATATCTGCCGCACCTTATGGTAGCGCGGGCGTTTTGCCGATTAGCTACGGTTACATTCGTATGTTGGGTGCTGAAGGCTTGAAGAAATCGACCGCTGTTGCCATTCTTAATGCCAACTATTTAGCTAATCTGCTTGACAGTACTTATGGCGTGCTTTTCCGTGGCGATAAAGGTCGCGTAGGTCACGAGTTAATCCTCGAATGTCGCAAAATAAAAGCTGAAACCGGCATTACCGAAACCGACATTGCCAAACGATTGATCGACTACGGATTCCACGCTCCAACACTCTCCTTTCCTGTTCCGGGCACATTGATGATAGAACCGACCGAAAGTGAAAGCATCGACGAACTGAACCGTTTTGCGGAAACAATGCTTACGATTTATGCCGAAATAGAGGAAGTTGGCAACGGAACCTTCACCAATGATGACAATGTGCTCGTGAACGCACCGCACCCCGAATACATAACAACTGCTGACGAATGGAACCACGCCTACAGCCGACAAAAAGCGGCGTATCCGTTGGAATGGATTCGCGAAAACAAATTCTGGGTAAACGTTGCGCGCGTGGACAATGCATATGGCGATCGTAATTTGGTATGCAGTTGCGATTCGGTAATCGTGTGATCCATTCAATAATTATTCGCAGAAAAGAGTTAGTCTTCCGACTAGCTCTTTTTTTTGCTAAAACAAACAATTGATTTATACAAATATTTGTATCTTTGTGTTTCAAATAATTCAAAATATCTATTTTAATACGCAGGACTTCATATTACATCAATTAATCACATAAAAACAATCAAATGAAAAAATTAATTATTTTAGCAATCGCATTTTTAGGGTTTATTTCTCTTAATGCACAAGAAGGTTATCACGAGCACGATGGATTTTATTTATCTATGGCATTAGGAGGGTCATCAGGCACAATTAATGCACCAACATCTGAATTAAGCGGAGGCGGTGGAGTATTCGATTTTAAGATTGGAGGGACTATCAGCAAAAATCTTATCCTTCATGCCACAATTACATCATTTTCAATTAGTGGACCGACTTTCAAGTCTAATGGTGTGAGTGAAAAAATATCAAATAGCGTATCTGTAGGGCAAGCAATAGTTGGTGCTGGATTAACTTACTATATTATGCCTTCCAATATTTTTGTTTCAGGTTCAGTAGGATTGGGCAACTTCTCAATATTCGAATCGACAAATTCTTCCAATAGTATTTCTACGGATAACGGAACCTCTTTACAGTTGAAAGTAGGAAAAGAGTGGTGGGTTTCTAAAAACTGGGGATTAGGT
>JBAXGL010000261.1:0-3730 GCA_037139375.1 Bacteroidales bacterium
GAGCTGCCAAATCCGGGTGCTATTAATACGGGGTTGCTGTATCTATTTTGAGAGGCTATTGAGTTCATCGTTTTTGCATTTAATTTGATAATGCAAAGTTCCGCAATTCTGATTGGTTATGAAATACAGAAGATAGGGTATTTTAGTACCTGATTTTGGGTACTCTTTTATGAAAATTGGTTCAATTACAGATTTAAGTAACTTTATCTAACTATTTTGAAAAATAGTTAGCTTTCATTTCTTCCCAAAAGAATTTATGTATAATTTAGTGGCGTTTTAAAATTTTTAAAAGATAAC
The DNA here is from genome assembly GCA_037139375.1 of Bacteroidales bacterium. Lineage (GTDB taxonomy): Bacteria > Bacteroidota > Bacteroidia > Bacteroidales > UBA7332 > CAXXIC01. Next base: position 298 of record JBAXGL010000261.1, read on the forward strand.
TATGCTCGTTATTGGTATTGCCGGCGGAACCGGTTCTGGAAAATCGACTGTTGTTCGTAAAGTGATGAAAAGTCTACCGGAAGGTGAGGTCGTTATTCTTCCTCAAGATTCCTATTATCGTGATAATGCCAATATCCCATTGGAAGAGCGACTGGCAGCGAATTATGATCATCCAGATGCCATAGAATTTGAGCTTCTCGAAAAACATTTGAAAGATTTACGAAAAGGCAAATCTATCGAGCAGCCTATCTATTCTTACTTGACTTGTACTCGGTCTGACGAAACAATCACTATCAATCCTTGTCATGTGATTATTGTGGAGGGGATTTTGATTCTCACGCATCCGGAGCTTCGCAAATTGATGGATCTGAAAGTGTTCGTGGATGCAGATCCTGACGATCGCCTTATTCGGGTTATAAACAGAGATATTGTGGAGCGTGGCAGAACTGTTGACAATGTGATTGAACGTTACGAATGCACGGTGAAACCAATGCATAATCAGTTTATAGAGCCCACTAAACGGTATGCCGATCTGATTGTTCCCCAAGGTGGTAATAACCACATAGCCATCGATATTTTAACGAAATACATCGAAAATAAACTCCGCAAATAGGTTCTTTTTCGATTATTCAGAATATTTATCACAAAGCGTCCTTTAAGAAAACATTTTTTCTGATAAATAATTTGACATAAGCGATAAGACACTGTAATTTTACACTGTAAAACGTACAATTCTGTGGATTGTGTTTGTCAATTTCAATTTGGCACACATTTTGCGATATAAAAATAAAACTATAATATTAAGAATTATGATGGGAATTTATGTGATTTTTGGAGTCTTTGCATTGATTAGTTGGCTTATTCAACGCAGACTGCGCAGTAAATTTGAGAAATATTCGAAGATTGCCATTCCAAACGGAATGACAGGTAAAGATGTTGCACAAAAAATGTTACGCGATAATGGAATTTACGATGTGCAAGTCATTTCGGTGGAAGGTCGTTTGACTGACCATTACAATCCTGCGGATAAAACAGTTAATTTGAGCGAAGATGTGTTTCACAGCAATAGCGTAGCCGCTGCTGCAGTAGCTGCTCACGAATGCGGTCATGCTGTGCAGCATGCCGATGCTTACACGTTTTTGGAAATGCGTAGTAAATTAGTGCCAGTCGTAAGCTTTGCTTCCAATTGGATGCAGTGGATTTTGCTGGGCGGCATACTTTTGCTTCACTCATTTCCACAACTCTTGTTGTTTGGTATTTTCTTGTTTGCTATGACAACTTTGTTTAGCTTTATTACTTTACCTGTCGAAATCAACGCCAGTAATCGTGCTATTGCATGGTTGAGTACGGCTGGAATAACAAATATTGAAACCCATGGAAAAGCAAAAGATGCGCTCAAATGGGCTGCTTATACGTATGTGGTAGCTGCTTTGGGTTCGTTAGCAACTTTGGTCTATTACATTATGATTTATTTAGGTCGAAGAAATTAACATAGGAAATAAAGTTCTATAAATCCTCGCAATTCTGAGAAAGAAGGCGAGGATTTTTTTATTAACCTGAGTTCTGGAGAAGAAAAAATATAAATGATTAATAATCAACATTATCAATAAGGTAATAAGGTTGAAGTAGGTGTATATTTCGTTTTCCTACTAAGGTTAAGACTTTATTTGCTAACTTTTCCAACCTTATTAGCTGTGTAAATGAGTTTAAATTTAACCTTATTACCTTATTTTTAGGCAGTTATAAAATTATATAATAAACTCTTAATCTGAATTCAGGTTATTAATAACTTGCACAAATGCATTTATTCTGAATTTAGGTTTGTAGAGTAGATTATAGAATAGATATATAATCCCGATTTTATACAACTTATCGAGATAAACTCTAAAAGAGTTGAAGATGTGGATTATTATTGTTTATTTTGCGCTCCTTTTCAATTAGAAAATAATGAAAATATACCATTCAATAGGTCAATTGCAACAAGTAGTTGAGAGTGAAAAGCAGCAAGGGAATCGAGTGGGTTTTGTACCTACAATGGGTGCTCTGCACGATGGTCATTTGCAGTTGGTGAAACGCTCAGTCGAAGAAAATGAATTTACGATTGTAAGTATTTTTGTGAATCCGACCCAGTTTAATGATAAAAAAGATTTAGTCAATTATCCACGAACGCTTGAGGCGGATTGTGTTTTGCTCGAAAGCGTGGGATGCAATATCGTTTTTGCACCTGATGAAGCAGAGATGTATCCTGAGCCTGATATGCGTCAATTTGCATTTGGCGAATTAGAACAAGTGATGGAAGGCGCTTTTCGTCCTGGGCACTTCAATGGCGTTGCACAGATTGTTAGCAAATTGTTCGATGCAGTATTGCCCGACAGAGCTTATTTCGGAGAGAAGGATTTTCAACAATTGGTAATTATTCGAGAGATGACACGTCAGTCGCAGTACAAAATTCAAATTATTCCTTGTCCGATTGTGCGCGAAGCAGATGGATTGGCGATGAGCAGTAGAAATGCTCGATTGACACCCGAACAGCGAAAAAATGCTGCTCAAATCTCGCAAGCGTTATTTAAAAGTCGTACCTTTGCCGCGGAAAAATCAGTAGCTGAAATCAAAGATTTCCTTATTCAAACAGTGAATTCTGTGGCAGATATGCGAGTCGAGTATTTTGAAATTGTAGATGCTCGAACTTTGCAGTCTATCCAAGATTGGAGCCAGACAAATGAACCAATTGGGTGCATTGCTGTTTTCTGTGGAGAAGTTCGACTGATTGATAATATTTCTTACGCAAATTGATAACTGGCTTTTGAACATTTGTTTTCAAAATTGAAATAAAACTAACTATGGTTATAGAGGTAGTAAAATCTAAAATTCATCGCGGTACCATTACCGATGCTAATCTGAATTATATTGGGAGCATCACTATTGATGAGGACTTGATGGATGCCGCGAATTTGATTGAATTTGAGAAAGTTCAGGTTGTGAATAATAATAACGGAGAGCGCTTAGAGACTTATGTGATTCGTGGCGAGCGAGCCACAGGAACGATTTGCTTAAATGGTGCAGCGGCTCGCAAAGTACAAGCTGGTGATATTGTTATCATTGTATCGTATGCTCAAATGGAATTTGAAGAAGCCAAAAAATTTAAACCATCAATAGTTTTCCCCGATTCAGGAAATAAACTTATGAAATAACGAAAAGCCTGCATCGTCAGGCTTTTTTATTTTATTCAGCAAAACCAAGCACCTATTTTGTACACAAATAAAGACATTCTTCGCGTAGCTTACCCCATTTTTTTGAGTTATCTAGCTCAAAATGTGGTGAATGTGACCGATACTGCTTTCTTGGGAAGAGTGGGAGAGGTAGAGCTTGGAGCATCGGCTTTGGCGGGCGTGTTTTATATGATGTTGTTTATGATTGGGCTGGGGTTCAGTGT